>NZ_JBEZFH010000159.1:0-18168 GCF_040649355.1 Sphaerisporangium sp. NPDC049002
TCGGCCAGCGATCGGTGCATCACCTTCAGAGCCACCGTGCGGTCGAGCCGGATGTCCAGCCACGGTGGCAAGGGTCCGGCCGGGCGCGAGGCGGCGGTTCCTCGCCCTCGTCGCCACGCTGGCCGCCGTCGCCGCCGTGCTCCTGCCGGCCCGCGCCGCCTCGGCCGCGGACCCCGGCTGCCGGGTGGACTACACCGTGAACCAGTGGAGCGGCGGGTTCACCGCCTCGGTCAAGGTGACCAACCTCGGTCCGGCCATCACGGCCTGGGATCTGCGGTGGACCTTCGGCGGCGACCAGAAGGTCACCTCGGCGTGGAACGCGAAGCTCACCCAGACCGGGGCAGCCGTGAGCGCCGTCAACCTGGCGTACAACGGCTCGCTGGCGACCGGCGGGGCGACCGACTTCGGCTTCCAGGGCACGTGGGCGGCGTCGAACCCCGTCCCGGCGAGCTTCACCGTCAACGGCGTCCCCTGCAACGGATCCACCACGCCGACGCCGACCCCGACCGTCACCCCGACCCCGACCGTCACTCCGACCCCGACCCCCACGCCCACGCCGACCCCGACGCCGACGCCCACGCCTTCGGTGCCTCCGGGCTGCTCGGGCGCCGTGGTCTGCTCCGGGTTCGACGACCAGGCGTCCTCGACGCCGAGCGGCGACTGGCAGGTCGTGACGCCCAACTGCCAGGGCACCGGTACGGCCGCGATCGACTCCACGACCGCGCACAGCGGCACCAAGTCCCTCCGGGTGAACGGCGGAGGCGGGTACTGCAACCACGTATTCGTCGGCACCACCAAGAACGTCTCCACGGTCGGGCCGGTGGTGTACGCGCGGATGTGGGTGCGGCACACCACCGCCCTTCCCGCCTCGCACGTCACCATGATCACGATGGCCGACGCCGCCAACGGCAACAAGGACCTGCGCATCGGCGGGCAGAACAGCGCTCTCCAGTGGAACCGCGAGTCCGACGACGCGACCCTGCCCGAGCAGAGCCCGACGGGTGTGGCCCTGAGCACGCCGCTGCCCACCGGTCGCTGGGTCTGCCTGCGCTACCAGATCGACACCACCAAGCAGGCCATGAGCACCTGGGTCGACAACCAGGAGGTCGCCGGCCTGCACCTGGACCAGACGCCAACCCGCGACGTCGACTCCCAGTGGCTCAGCCGTACGACGCCGCCGCGCCCGGCGACCCTGCGCCTCGGCTGGGAGAGCTACGGCGGCGACGCGGACACGCTCTGGTTCGACGACGTCGCCTTCGGATCCTCACCGATCGCCTGCTGACCCCGGCGGGGCTCGGAACGGTGAACGCGAACCGTTCCGGGCCCCCCGACCGAGGCGGTGGAGACAGGCGGATACGCCCAGAGGTCGTGTCACGGGCCAAGCCGATCAAGGCTGCATCGGATCTGCACATTTAAGCCCGGATTGTCTGCACGAGATCGTTCTAGGCTTCCGAGCGTGACAGACCAGCGGCGCATTCTCGTGGTCGAGGACGACGCGACCATCGCGTTGGCCCTCCAGAGCCGGCTCGTCGCCGAGGGCTTCGACGTCCGCACAGCGGGGGACGGTGAGGCGGCGCTCGCGGCCTACGCGAGAGCGGAGCCGGACCTGGTCGTTCTCGACAGGCTGCTGCCCGGCCTCGACGGCGTGGAGGTGTGCCGGCGCATGCAGGCGGCACGGCCCGTCCCCGTGCTGATGCTCACCGCGCTCGGCGAGGAGACCGACCTGCTCGTCGGCCTCGGCGTCGGCGCCGACGACTACCTCACCAAGCCGTTCAGCATGCGCGAGCTCGTCGCGAGGATCCACGCGCTGCTGCGCAGGGTCGAACGGGCGGCGCAGCTCGCGCACGAGGACACGGTGATCCGCGTCGGCGGCGTCGAGATCAACACCGCCGAGCGCAGGGTGTTCGTACGCGGGGTCGAGGCCCAGCTGACCCGCACCGAGTTCGACCTGCTCAGGCGCCTCGCGGAACGTCCCGGCCACGTCTTCGAGCGCGAGAGGCTGCTCTCCGACATCTGGGGCTTCTCGGAGGCCGCCGCCACCCGCACGGTCGACAGCCACGTACGGGCGCTGCGCCGCAAGCTCGGCGCGGGCATCGTCCGTACGGTCCACGGCGTCGGATACGCGCTGGTCAAGCCGTGAGGCCGCTCGACTTCCTCGGCCGGATCAAGATCAAGCTCGGGCTGGTCATCCTGCTGGCGGTGGCCACGGCCTTCGCGCTCAACGAGTACGGCCGCCTGCTGGGCATCGTCCCGGCCGTGCGCATGGGGCTCGCGGCGTTCCTCAGCCTCGGTATGGTCCAGCTGATCGGCCGGGGCATGACCGGGCCGCTGCGCGAGATGGCCGCCGCCGCCCAGACCATCGCCAAGGGCCGGTACGGGATGCGGGTCAGGGCGACATCCCGGGACGAGGTGGGCGAGCTGGCGCGTGCCTTCAACGCGATGGCGGCGGACCTTGAGGAGGTGGACCGGCAGCGCCGCGAGCTGGTCGCCAACGTGAGCCACGAGCTGCGTACGCCCATCACCGGGTTGCAGGCCGTGCTGGAGAACGTCGTGGACGGCGTGTCCCCGCCCGACCTCGCCACGCTGAGCACGGCCCTGGCCCAGACCGAACGCCTCGGACGACTGGTGGCCCAGCTGCTCGACCTGTCACGGCTGGACTCCGGCGCCCGGCCCATCGAGCCCGAACTGGTGGAGCTCGGACCGCTGTGCGGCCAGGCCGTACGGGAGGCGAGCCTCGCGCGCGACGACGTGTCGCTGTCGAGCGCGGTGTCGCCCCGGCTCGGCGTCCAGGCCGATCCCGCGCTGCTCGCCCAGGTGCTGGCCAACCTGCTGGACAACGGCGTGCGGCACAGCCCGCCCGGCGGGCTGGTCCGGCTCGAAGCACGGCCAGAGGGGGCGGGCGTACGGCTGAGCGTGACCGACGAGGGGCCGGGCATCCCCGAGCCGGAGCGGCCCCGGGTGTTCGAGCGGTTCTCCCGCCTCGACACCGCGCGGGCGGCCGACGCGGGCGGCGCGGGCCTGGGCCTGGCCATCGTCAAGGAGATCGTCGAACTGCACGGCGGCTCGATCAGAGTCGCCGACTCCCCGGTCGGCTGCCGGATGGTCGTCGACCTTCCCGGAAGGAAGGCTGCCATGAGCGACGCACCCGAGCCCCTGGGAGAACCCCGCCAACCCGACAAAACCCCCACCGCACCATCCGCACCCAAGCCAAGCCGTGGCGAGGAGCGTTTACCCGAGGTGGAGGCGAGCCTTGGCGAGGATCCTTCACCCGGGCCCGGTGACCCTGTGGGCCGACCGGCGGACGGGCCCTCGGAGACCGGGAACGAGCCACCCCGTGCCGCCGAGCCCGAGCACCCCAAGGTCCGGAGCGGTTCTCTCCCCACCGAGGGCGGCCTCGCGCCCTCCGGCGATGAGCCGGTTCCCGTGAAGGACGAGCCGGGCGACTCCGGAACCGACCCGCTCCCTACCGGGGGCGAGCGGGTCCGTACAGAAGACGCACGCCTCCCCACGCCGGGGCATGGTCCCGGTTCGCAGCACGGGCATGGGCCGGTGGCCGCGCCACCAGGAGTCGCCGCCTCGGTGGCCGTGTCCCCGGGTGGGGTGCGGCCGGTGCCGCGGCGGGAGGCGGATTACGTGCCGCCGCCGCTGTTCCCGCGTCCGGACCTGCCCGAGACGCCTCGCAGGCTGCCGTTCATGGCGGCGGCGGTCGGGCTCCTGGCGGCGATCGCGCTGCCGTACAGCAGGCCGGGACTCGGGATCGCGCTCGTGGCCGTCGCCGCCGGCGCGGCGGTGCTTCCCGCGGCCAGACACCGGATCACGCCGTGGACGGCGGCGTTCGGCCTGCTGGCGTACGCGCTGGTCTCCGTCGCCCTGTTCAGGGACGCCGAGTGGATGGTCGCCCCCATGCTGCTCGCCGGCTTCGGGGTCGCCGCGCTCGCGGTGTCGGGAGGCGGTCGCGGCTGGCTCGGAGTGATCAGGGGCGGGCTGTCGGTCGTCCTCGCGGTGCTGCCGCTCCCGTGGTTCCTCGCGGCGCCGCTGAAGGGGATCAACCGGCGGCGGGTCGGGCCCGTGCTCGCGGCGCTCGGCCTGACCGCGGTGCTGATCGTCGTGTTCGGGTTGCTGTTCGCCTCCGCCGACGCGGTCTTCTCGTCCTTCGTCGCGCACCTGTTCACCGCCCCGGCGTGGGCCTCGTCCCTGCCGTTCCGGATCTTCGTTTTCGTGGTGTTCGCCGCGCTGGTGGGGGCGGCGACGCTCGTCGCCCTGAGGCCGCCGGTCGAGCCGGCCACGCCCAACCTGCGCGCGACCGTGAGCGGCACCCTGTGGATCACTCCGCTGGTGGCGCTGAACCTGCTGTTCGCCTCCTTCGTGGGCGTGCAGATCACCACGCTCTTCGGCGGCAACCGCAAGGTCGTGGAGACGGCGGGGCTGACCTACGCCGAGTACGCCAGGTCGGGCTTCTTCGAGCTGGTCACGGTCAGCGTGTTCGTGCTCGGCCTCGTCGCGGTGGCCGCCGGTGTGCTCGCGCCCAAAGGCAGGGAGCGCTGGCTGCTCGCCGGACTGCTCGGCCTGCTGTGCGGCCTCACGCTGGTGATCCTCGCCTCGGCACTGCACCGGCTCGGCCTCTACACCGACGCGTACGGCCTGTCGCGGCTGCGGGCTTCGGTCGGGGCGACCATCTGGTGGCTCGGCGCGGTGTTCGCGGTCGTGCTCGTCGCCGGGGGGATGCGGCTGGCGGGCAAGAGGATCGGCTGGCTCCCGCGCGCGATGGTGCTGCTGACGGGAGTGTCGCTGGTGGTCTTCGCCGTCTGGAACCCCGACCTGCGGGTCGCCGAGAGCCAGCTTCACAAGCGCGGCGTCGAACGGCTCGACGTGGACTATTTCAGCGACCTCGGGGCCGAGGCCGTACCGGTGGTGGACGCCCTGCCCGAGCCGGCGCGTAGCTGCCTGCTGTCGAAGATGGCCATCGTGGAGAGCCTGGGAGAGCCAGAACCGTGGAACGGATGGAACCTCGCGCGCCAGAAGGCCCGCGACCTGCTCCACGCCCTCCCACCGGCGGAGCCGACTCCGCCCACCTGTCAAGATATAGGGTCACCTGGGACATAGGTCATTCACAGCGGGCTCCTTGAAAGGCACGGCTGCGTTGGACGGTTCGGTTTACGTCTATGTCGAGGACGTGCGAGACGAGGGCGTCGGCCAGGTCCTCGACCGGATCGCCGGGTACGGCGTGCGCGAGGTGACGGTCGCCGCCGCCTACCACGGGGCCCGCGACGTCACCCCGCACGGTGCCTCGCGGGTGACCGTCCGCGCCGACGGCGTCCACTTCACGCCGCCCGCCGACCTGTTCGGCGGCCTGCGCCTGGTGCCGCCCATGCAGGCCGGCGCCGCCGAGGAGCCGCTCGTGGCGCTGCGCGAGGCCGCGGCCGACCGGGGGATGACCCTGCACGGGTGGACGGTGTTCCTGCACAACATCACGCTCGGCCTGCGCGACCCGGACGTGACCGTGAGCGACTGCTTCGGCGGGCGCGGCTTCCCGGCGGCCCTGTGCCCCGCGCACCCCGACGTCCGCCTGTACGCCGTCGCCCTGGCGAGGTCGGTGGCCCGGCAGGGGGTGAGCAGCGTGGTGGCCGATTCCCTGCACTTCGGGGCGTTCGCCCAGGGGTACCAGCAGGAGAGGTGCTTCGTCCCGCTCGGCCCGATGGACGAGTTCCTGTTCGGGCTGTGCTTCTGCTCGTGGTGCATGCGGCGCGCGGCCGACCTCGGGGTCAAGGCGGAGGTCGCGCGGGAGGAGTGCGCCCGCATCGTCGGCGGGGTACTCGACGGCGACCCGCCCGCGCAGGGCGAGGTGACGCGCGCGGCCCTCACGGCCTACGCCGGCCCCGAGGTCGTGGCGTACGCGCGAGCCCGATCGGAGACGGTGACCTCACTGGTCAGCGAGGTGTCGTCGGCGGTGGCCGCCGAGGGCTCCAAGCTGACCTTCCTCGACGGCACGGGCCACAGGAAGGGGTACGCCGACGGCCTGCCCCCGGCAGGCCTCGCCGCGCACGACGCCTGGCAGCTCGGCGTCGACCTGGTCGCGCTCGGCGACCTCGTGCCGTCCTTCGGGGTGCTCGCCTACGCCAGGGACGCCGCCCGGGTGGCCGACGACGTGGGCGCCTACCGCCGTTCGGTCGGCAACGACAGGGAGCTCCGGGTGGTGCTCCGCCCCGGCCGTCCCGACACCGACTCGGAGGACCGGCTGGCCGCCAAGGTGCGCGCGGTCAAGGCCGCGGGCGGTGACGCCGTCGACTTCCACGCCTACGGGCTCGTGCCGTACAGCGTCCTGAACCGCATCCCGGGGGCACTCGGCCACAAGGCCTGACCCCCGGCGCGCCGCTCAGGCGGACTCGCGGATGACCAGCTCGCTGGGCAGGATGATGTGGTCGGTCACGCGGTCCTTGGCGGGTGTCAGCAGCAGCCGCACCATCGCGGTCGCCTGCTCGACGATCGGCTGGCGGACGGTGGTGAGCGGCGGATCGGTGTAGGCCGCGGCCTCGATGTCGTCGAAGCCCACCAGGGCCACGTCGTCGGGCACGCGGCGCCCCGCCCGGCGCAGGGCGCGCAGCGCGCCGATCGCCATCTCGTCGTTCGCCGCGAACACGGCGTCGAGCGCGGGGTCGTCCTCCAGGAGCTGCCGCATCGCGTCGGCGCCCGAGGCGCGGGTGAAGTCGCCGACGGCGACGATCGACCGGCGGTCGGAGTCGCGCAGGGCGTCGCGGTAGCCGGTCAGGCGGTCCTGGCCGCCGATCATGTCCTGGGGGCCGGCGATGGTCGCGATGCGGCGCCTGCCCGTGGCGAGCAGGTGCCGCACGGCCGCCCCGGCGCCGCCCACGTTGTCGTTGTCGACGTACGGCAGGGCCACGGCCACGGCGGGCCTGCCGTACGACACGACCGGCACGCCCATGCGGTTGAGTGCGGCGGGGAGCGGGTCGGCGCCGTGCATGGACAGGAGCAGGACCCCGTCGACGTGCCCGCTGGATATGTAACGCTCCACACGCTCGTGGCCGCGCGGCGAGCTGGCGAGCATGAGCACGATCTGCTTGTCGGACGACTCAAGCTCGCTGCTGACCGTGCGGACCACCATCGAGAACAGCCGGTCGTCGGAGAACACCCTGGTCGCCGGCTCGGAGATCACCAGGGCGATGGAGTCGGTGCGCTGGGTGACCAGGCTCCGGGCGGCCGAGTTGGGGACGTATCCCAGCTCGCTCACGGCCCGCAGCACCGTGTCCCTGATCTCCGGGGTCACCGTCGACTGGCCGTTGACGACCCGCGAGACGGTCGCCCGGGAAACGCCCGCTCGCGCGGCGACCGCTTCCAGGGTGGGTCGTTTCATTCGCAGAGCCCTGTCTTCCTCGGGTCGGTCATGGGGTGAGGCCGTTCCCCCGGATGACATCCCGGTAGCCCAGCCCGCTGTCCTTGGGGAGCCGGCGCTGGGTCTCGCAGTCGGCGTACACGATCCCGAGCCTCCGGCGGTACCCATCGTGCCACTGGAAGTCACTCGGTCGCGACCTTACGAGAGACCCCCGGAAATCCGCGTCACCCTGCAGCACGGCGAGGCCGCCGGGGTGGGCGCGCTCCGGGACGTCCGCGCGAGTGGTCGTCATCGCCTGACCGCCCCCTGCATGTGTTCCTCCGATGATCTGCCTGCCGGGGCAGGCCGTGGCCGGGCGGGAGCGGAACGGCGCCCCCCGCCGCCCGCCGGGCGAGCCCCTCGCGCGTGCCCGCGGGAGCCCTCTCTCGATGATCAAAAGAGAGCGCTCTCGGCTCCGGGCGGGCGCGGAGCCGATCCGTGCCGGGAAGCGTCCCCATGATAAAGGTTCTTTCCGATTATCTCGACGATCCCAGTGAGATGGGGTCTGGTGTCCTGAACATGGGGTTTCGTCCCTGATGGGAAGGCCGACGGCGCGGCGGGCCGCCGTCGCCGTCGCCGAGCAAGAGTGGAGAGCGCTCTCATGATCTACGAGAAACATTCTCTGGCTGTTGACACGGCTTGTCAGCCCATCTAGCGTCAGCGGCGCTGAGAGCGTTACAAGCAAGTTACGTCGACGCGAACACCTGGATCCCAGCGCTGTGCGGGCCTCGAACGGCCGTCGGGCCCGCGGTAGGAGTTGTCGCCGGCCTCCGCCTCGTCGAGGCGGGCCGGTCCCCCCACGACGAAAGTCACGCCGCATGACCACCGATCTCCCCAGGAACCCCTCCTTGAGACGACGGTCCGCCGGGTTGGCCGTCGCCACCCTGCTGGCAGGCCTGCTCGCCACCGTCCCCGTCACCTCCGCCAGCGCCGCCACCGTCACCGTGGGGGTCGGCAGCTACACGACCGACCTTCCCGCCGGAGCCGTCGGCCCGTCCAACAACGCCGGCGCGCCGGTGACCCCCAAGATCACCTCTGCCGTCACGGCGAAGGTCCCGACGAACGACTGGTGGTCCTCGCTGGCCTTCCAGCGGTACGCGGGCAACCCCTACTCCGAGAACATGTACGCCCACCCGCTGGCCTTCCACGCCGTCGCGGGCGGCCTTGAGGTCAGCTACCCGACCTCGCCCACGATCTCCGCGTCGCAGTACGACTACACCCACGCCCGCGACCTCACCCTTGGCGTGACCGGCCTCAACGCGCCGAGCACCCAGGTGGACGGCTGGTCCGACTGGACCGTCACCCCCTACTGGTCCGACGGCGCCCGCACGCTGCGCGCGACCATCGGGCACGGGCTGCCGTTCGTCTACGCCACTCCGTCCGGCGGGAACGCACAGGTCAGCTTCGTCGCGACGCCCACGATCTGGGCCGACCGGGGCAACGTGCTCGGGGCCACGGTCAACGGGCACGACTACGCCCTGTTCGCGCCGACCGGCACCGACTGGACCATCGCGGGAACGGCGGCGACCGTCGCCCTCGGCGGCAAGAACTACTACTCCGTCGCGGCCCTGCCCGCCCGCGGCGCGCTCGACCTGTTCGCCAAGTACGCCTACTCCTTCGTCACCGGCACCAAGGTGAGCTGGTCGTACGACGAGGCCGCCGCCCGCCTCACGACCACCTACACCGCGACGACCACGGCCAAGGAAGGCACCGAGACGGGGACGCTGCAGGCGCTCTACCGCCACCAGTGGCTCGCCACCACCGACCCGCTCACCACCTACACCTACGTGTCGCCGCGCGGCACGATGAAGCTGCGCGAGGGCGCGTCGTTCAGCACCCGGCAGACCTTCCACGGCGTCCTGCCTGCACTGCCGGACCTCGGCGCCTACGACCGGGCGCGGCTCGGCGACTTCGTCAAGCAGGGAGCGGCGGGCGACCCGCTCGGGGGCATGGGCGACACCTACGGGACGGGCAAGACCCTCGGGCGGCTCGCGCAGCTCGTGCCCATCGCCGAACAGCTCGGTGACACCGCGTCCCGCGACAAGCTTCTCGGGATGCTCAAGACCGAGCTGCAGAGCTGGTTCACCGCCGGCGGCGAGCAGTTCAGGTACGACGGCACGTGGGGCATCCTGACCGGCTACCCCGCCTCGTACGGCAGCGACTCCGAGGTCAACGACCACCACTTCCACTACGGCTACTACCTCATGGCCGCCGCCACGGTGGCACGGTACGACCGGGCGTGGGCGACCGACGGCCAGTGGGGCGGCATGGCGAAACTGCTGGCGAAGGACGCGAACAACTGGGACCGCACGGACACGCGCTTCCCGTTCCTGCGCAACTTCGACGCCTACGCGGGCAACGGCTGGGCGTCGGGCCACGCGGGCTTCGCGGCGGGGAACAACGAGGAGTCGTCCTCCGAGGGCATGAACTTCGCGACCGGAGCGCTGCTGCTGGGCGCGGCGACCGGGGACAACTCCCTGCGCGACCTCGGCATCTACCTGTACACCACGCAGGCGGCCACCATCGGGCAGTACTGGTTCGACGTGGACAACGTCGTCTTCCCCGCGGGTTTCAGCCATGACACCGCCGGCATGATCTGGGGCGACGGCGCCGCCTACGGCACCTGGTGGACCGGCAACCCCGAGGAGATCCACGGCATCAACTACCTGCCCATCACGGGCGGTTCGCTGTACCACGGGCTCTACCCGAACAAGGTGAGGGCCGGCCTGGCCGAGATGGAGGCCGGCAACGGCGGCCCGGCGGTGGAGTGGCGCGACATCATCTGGGAGTACCGGGCGCTCGCCGACCCGGCCGCCGCCAAGGCCAACTGGGACGCGGGGTGGAACGCCTACACCCCGGAGGCAGGGGAGACCAAGGCCCACGAGTACCACTGGATCTACAACCTGGCCAGGCTCGGCACGGTCGACGCGGCGGTGACCGCCGACACCCCGACGGCCGCGGTCTTCAGCCTCAACGGAACGCGCACCTACGTGGCGCACAACTACGGGACCGCCGCCCGCACCGTCACCTTCTCCGACGGCAAGAAGCTCACGGTTCCCGCCGCGTCGACCGCCACCAGCGCGGGCGGCTCCCCGTCACCCACCCCGACCCCGACTCCCACCGTGTCCCCGACGCCGACTACCACCCCGACGCCGGGTTCCCCGACCCGCTACCTGCTGACCGGCGGCGCGCTGTCGGCCACCAGCGGCACGGCCGGATCGGACACGGTCCCCTCGGCCGGCGGCGTCACCCACGACGGCACCCCCTACAACCCGCTCGTCTACACCTCGACGGGCCTGACCATGTCCTACACCGGCGCCGCCACCGCGTTCGACCTGTTCCTCGACGCGGGAACCTCGGTGGGCAACGGCGTCCAGACCCGGGTCTCGTACGACCTGACGGGCGACGGCACGTACGACCGCGTGGAGACCTACAAGTACTTCGCCACCGATCCGGTCGCCGGCTGGGAGCACTCCACCCAGGCGGCGGGCCTCGCGTCCTCGTCGGGGACCCTCGGCAACCTCACCAACGGCCGCGTGAAGGTCGAGATCTGGAGCGCGATCGGGACCAACCCGACCTCGCTCGGGATCGGCAACCGCTCCGTGGTCACAATCCCGTTCAGCTGACAGCGGCGGCGCCGGCCCGGGTCGCCGGGCCGGCGCCCGTCCTCGCGGAAAGTGTGTGATCTGCCCCCACCAGAGAAGAGGATCATCATGTCCACCGGTCCGGTGCCCCGAGGCCGTCCCCGGCTTCGCCTCCTGCTGGCCGCCATAGGCGCGGCCCTCATCCCCGTGATCGCGATGACCGCCACCGGCGGGTCCGCGGGCGCGGCCGTACCCACCACGCCGAGCGGCTGGAGCCTGGTGTGGAGCGACGACTTCAACGGCTCGGCGGGCTCCCTCCCGTCGTCGGCCGACTGGATCATCGACACCGGTCACGCCTACCCGGGCGGTCCGGGCAACTGGGGCACCGGTGAGATTCAGAACTACACCGCGAGCCCTTCCAACCTCAGCCTCGACGGGGCGGGCAACCTGCGCATCACGCCCATCAAGAGCGGCTCGGGCGAGTGGACCTCCGCCCGCATCGAGACCCGCCGGGCCGACTTCAAGCCGCAGGCCGGGCGCGTCCTGCGCATCGAGGGCCGCATCCAGATGCCCAACGTCACCGGGAACGAGGCGCTCGGCTACTGGCCGGCGTTCTGGGCGCTGGGCTCGCCGTACAGGGGCAACTACTGGAACTGGCCCAGCACCGGCGAGTTCGACATCATGGAGAACGTCAACGGGCTCAACGCGGTTTGGGGCGTCCTGCACTGCGGCGTGAACCCCGGCGGGCCGTGCAACGAGACGACCGGCATCGGCGCCAACCGGGCCTGCCCGGGCGCCAGTTGCCAGTCGGCCATGCACACCTACCGCTTCGAGTGGGACCGTAGCGTCAGCCCCAACCAGCTCCGCTGGTACGTGGACGGGCAGCAGTTCCACAGCGTCGCCGAGAACCAGATGGACGCCGGCACGTGGAGCAACATGACCAGCCACGCGGGCTACTTCCTCCTGCTCAACGTGGCCATGGGCGGCGCCTTCCCCAACGCGCTCGGCGGTTCGACGCCGACGGCGGCCACCGTGTCGGGACGTCCGATGGTCGTCGACTACGTCGCCGTCTGGCAGAGCGGCTCCGGCTCGACGCCCCCGCCGGGCTCGCCCACGCCGAGCCCCCCGCCCGGCGGCGGCTTCGACGCGCGGTCGACCATCCAGGCGGAGAGCTACCAGGCCCAGTCCGGTACCGGGCTGGAGACCACGACCGACAGCGGAGGCGGCCAGAACGTCTCGCAGATCGGCAACGGCGACTGGCTCCGGTACGACGGGGTGAGGTTCGGCACGTCCGCCGCCACGCAGTTCGTGGCTCGGGTCGCGTCCGGAGCGGCGGGCGGAGCCAGCGGCCTGGTCCAGGTACGGCTGGACAGCCCGACCGCCGCGCCGATCGGTGACTTCGCCGTCGGCAACACGGGCGGGTGGCAGAGCTGGCGCACCGTACCTGCCAACATCACGGGG
The DNA here is from genome assembly GCF_040649355.1 of Sphaerisporangium sp. NPDC049002. Taxonomy (NCBI): domain Bacteria; kingdom Bacillati; phylum Actinomycetota; class Actinomycetes; order Streptosporangiales; family Streptosporangiaceae; genus Sphaerisporangium; species Sphaerisporangium sp. NPDC049002. Next base: position 12,433 of record NZ_JBEZFH010000159.1, read on the forward strand.
GTAACCGGCACCCACACCGTGTACATCACCTTCTCCAGCGGCCAGCCGGCCGACTACGTCAACCTCAACTGGTTCACCTTCGGCAACTGATTCGCCAGCGGCCCGCGCCTTGGCCGGGCGCGGGCCGTGGTGGCGTTAACCTGGACGGATGAAGATCGGCAAGCTCGGTGTGGTCTGTGGCGGGCTCCTGCTGGCCGTCCTCGCGGGATGCTCCGCCGAAGGCGCCTCACCCTCGGCGCGAGCCGGCTCACCCTCGGCCGGAGTCGACGCGCCTTCGGCCGGAGTCGACGCGCCCTCGGCCGGGGGCGGCTCGCCTTCGGCTGGAGCCGGTTCGCCGTCTGCCGGGCTCCAGGTGAGCAGCCCGGCCTTCGCCGAGGGCGCGCCGATCCCGCGGAAGTACGTCTGCGGGAGCCAGGGAGGCCGGGACGTCTCGCCTCCGCTGGCCTGGAGCGGTGTCCCCGGGCCGGCGCGCGAGCTGGCGATCGTGGTGGATGACCCCGACGCGCCCGGCGGGTCGTACGTCCACTGGATCGTGACCGGCATCCCGGCCTCCGAGAGCGGCGTCGGCGAGGGCGGCGCCCCCGGCAGGACGGCGCCGGGCAGCGACGGCAGGCCCATGTACGCGGGTCCGTGCCCACCCGGCGGCGTGCACCACTACCACTTCATCGTGTACGCCCTGCGTGGCCCGATCAAGCCCGGCGGCGATGCCCGGGAAGTGCACAGGAAGATCAAGGACGCGGCCCTCACCTCAGGCGAGACGATCGGCACCTGGGGAAGCTGACGCCCTGGCTTGCCTCTGACCGATCAGCCGGCACGGCCGTCGGCCGGTCAGCGGGCACGCCGCCGACAGTCAGCGGGTACGGCCGTCGCTCAGCGGGTCCGGCCGCCGGTAAGCGCGGTGGCGACGCCGAGTCCGAGGTAGACGCAGCCGCTGAAGTACTTCAGCGGCTTCTGCCTTCCGTGCAGCAACCGGCTCAACGTGCCCGCGCCGACGGCGTAGACCATGTCGCTCGCGATGCCGAGCAGGAGAAGGGTCACGCCCAGCACCACGATCTGCAGCGCGGGAGACCCCGCCGCCGGATCCACGAACTGGGGGAGGAAGGCGAGGAAGAACAGGATGACCTTCGGGTTGAGCACGTTGACGACCACGCCTTCGAGGAAGATCCGGTGGAGAGGCTGGCCGGTCGCGGCGCTGGCGGTCGCCTCCCGGCCGCTGGTCAGCGTCCGGATCCCGAGATAGACGAGGTAGGCGGCGCCGGCCCACTTCACGACGGCGAACGCCGCCGCCGACCTGGCGATCAGGTACGAGAGCCCGGCCGCCGCCGCGGCGATGTGGACCAGGGTTCCCGTCTCCACCCCGACGGCCGACGCGACCGCGGCCGCCCTGCCCTGGGAGATGCCCCTGGCGGTGATGTAGAGGTTGTTGGGACCGGGGACGACGACCAGCGCGACGGCGGCCAGCGAGAAGATCAGCAAGGTCGAGGGGGAGATCATGGCCTCGACCCTAGAATCCTTTCGGCGCGAAACAGAGAGCCATTCATGGCCCGATTTCACGTCCAATCCCGTTCACGTCGGTGTTCGTGTGCTTCGTGGGCTTCTGGCGTTCGCGCCGGCCGGGGTGCGCCGCTGGTGCGGGCGTCCGGGGACAGGCGCCGGTAGAAGGTCGCCCGGGGTCAGGCACTTGTGGTGCGGGCGTCCAGGGCGAGGTCCCGCACTGCTTGGATCAGCTCGGCAGGATCGAACGGCTTGGTGAGGTAGGCGTCGACGCCTATGCCGAGGCCACGCTTCTTGTCGTCTTCCTGGGCCCGGGCGGTGATCATCATGATCTTGATGCGCTTGGTGCTCTCGTCGGCGCGAAGCTTCGTCGCCGTCATCCAGCCGTCCAGGCGCGGCATCATCACGTCCAGCGTGATCACGTCAGGTCGTACGGACTCCACCCGCTCCAGGCAGTCTTGCCCGTCGGTCGCCGTCTCGACCTGGAAGCCCTCCAGGCTGAGATTCACGGCGATGAGCTGTCGGATTACCTCGTCGTCGTCCACGACCAGCACGCGTCCCAGAACCTCGTCCACAGCCGCGAGGCTAAACCCTAAGACGAAGTCTCGCGAGTCCTTTTCCGAAGTTCCTAAGGGCTTGATCCTCCATGAGAACAAGTCGGCGACTGTCAGCGGCGCCGGTTACCGTCGAGCGCGTTGGAGACCTCCGAGACCTCTGCTGGTGAGGATGAGCCCAAGGGTGATCGGGCCGAAGCTGCTTTACCAGTTGGCCCTGCGGGTCGGCCACGTCATCGACCTTGGGTCTGCCTGCTGGGGCGCGTGGTGGTCATCCGCCGCTCAGCACCCGCGCGGCGGGATCACACGCGCGGCGGGATCACATGCGCGGCGGGATCACACAACGCTGCCGCCTGGCCTCACGCGCCGGGACCGTCGGTCTCCGCGGACGTCAGCCGGCCAGTGCCAGCCCCAGCAGATTGCCCGCCTCCGGCGAAACCGGCTGCCTCAGCAGCACCGGCCCCTGCGCCATGAACCGCGGCCGCGCCCCCCGGTGCTCGTCGGCGGCGTGCACGGTGAACGGGTGCACCAGGAACACATCGCCCGGCTCGCCCGTGGCGTGCGCCACCGGGAAGTCTCGCGTGGCCTCGTCGACCACCGGCCCGGCCTTCATCGGGTCCAGCACCTGCCCCGCGAGCGCCGCCCCCGCCGCCCGGTGAGAACCCACCCGGATCCGCGTCGGCGCGTCATCCGGGCCCACCCGCGACAGCAACGTCAGCACCAGCATCATCTCCGGCCGCCCGCTGACCGCGTACGTCCCGTCGGGCAGGGCCACATTCGCATCGATGTGCCACCCGCGATCGTCGACCGCAGCCTTGCCGGGAAACCGTACCGGGATCATGCCCAGCGCGCCACGCGGTGCCCAGCCGTCCGCCCCGCACACCTCATCCAGTGCCCGCGCCAGCCGAGCGCTGCGCGCCATCTGGCCCAGCGGCCCCTGACCGCTCAGGTCCGACGCCCACATCACCGGCTCGTCCCAGCCGGACGGATCGCCGGGGGAGCGCCCGCCCAACTGCTCCCACACCTGCGCCAGCGCCGCCTCGGCCAGCTCCAGCGCCACCGTCGCGGACACCTTCACGAACCCGTCGCGGACGAACGTCTCACCATCGATCGCTGCCATGACAATCACGTTAACCACAGGCGCAACCGATTAACGGATGGCGGTATCGGCGCGCGCGGCCTATCGGGTGTCGAGTCTCATACCCTACGCGCAGATCCCAAGTTCCTTTGTCAGCAGGCCATAAGCTCGCAGGGGATACGGCCATCCTTTCCCGACTGCTGGCCCTGGCGCTTCGGACGCAGTCTTTGTGCCGGGCTCGAACGCTCCGCCAAGGAGCGGTGGACTACCCGGCTTATCCACAAACCGCACCCTCACCTGGCCGGAAGCCCTCTCCACCGCAGATCAGAGGATGTGCATGAAGGGCGCTGCGTATCCACAACCGTGGTTTATGCACAGAGCGGGATTCGGTCCGGCGCGCCTGAGCCCGTCCAAATGATCCTGGGGCCTCGATTCCTCATCGAGCCCTAGGAGGGCATCTGTGATCACGATGCTCGTCACCACCGTCCTTGTCACGGGGGCGGCCCTTTCCGGAGGTTCCGGCGAGGGCGTTCCGCGCCTGCCTGCCGGCCGATGCGCGCAGGTCCGCTGGCTTCCCGGCCTCGAACCCCCCGCAGGGTCACGAAGTCTCCACCCGGTCCGCCGGCACCACGCCTCCTCGTCACCGTGGTTCCAAGCCGCCCCAGTGGCCTGGTCCGACGCGGCGCTTCCCCGCTGGTCCGACACCGCTCTGCCACGCTGGTCCGACGCTGCTCTCCACAAGTGGCTCGACGCCATCCCCACCCGGCTGCCCGCCAAGCCGCCCATCCACTGGCGAGTCACCATCCCGGCACCGTCGCGACAGGTCGCCTCCGCCTGGCTCCGAAACCTCGCCACCGGCCCGGCAACCACCATCTGCGACGACACGATTAGTACCGTTGCTTCAGCCAACCCCTCGAAAGTCCATCCCAGCCACCGCTCCGAGGGCGGTCCTCTCCACTCGCCTCAAGCTTCTGAACCCCCACTGTCCACCACACCACCCCCGCGATCCACTCCAGGGGCACCTCGGCACCAGATAGATCCACACGGCTCACCGGGCGCACGCATGTGGTCCTGGCCCACCCATGGCCGGGGCCCCGGCGGAACGGACGGACATGAGAACGACGACGAGACCCTCGCCCGAATCCACCAACCCGCACACACCGAGGAGCACCTGCAGCCTCCCTTGACCTCCAGCACCGCCCGGTCGCGCGATGGGGTGTCGGGGGCGGCGGCTGCGAAGGCCGCCTCCACCTCTCGGTCACGCCAGGCGGTGTCCGGGGTGATCGCCGCGACCGCCGCGCTTCGCCAGCTTGGTACGCCGTACGTCTGGGGTGGAGGGTCCGTGACCGGGGCGACGCGTGGCGGCTTCGACTGTTCCGGGCTGGCCCTCTATGCCTGGGCTCGGGCGGGTGTCTCGCTTCCTCACTACACCGGCAGCCAGTTCACCAAAGGCACCAAGATCCCCTTCTCGAAGCTCAGGCCAGGAGATCTCGTCTTCTTCGGTGGCGGCAGCGGCGATCCCACCCACGTGGGCATCTACCTCAAAGACGGAGTGATGGTGCACGCGCCCAAGTCTGGCGACGTGGTGCGCAAGGTCGACTTCGCCCACTCCCTCTACTACCGTTCGCGCTACCGAGGCGCGATCCGCCCGGGAAAATGAATCCCCACCCACAGAGCAGGCACGGTCCTTCCTGTACGAGGCACGGGTATGCCCAGCGAGACATAGCGCGCGCCGGAAACGGCCTGTGACCCACGAGGCGCATGCGGCCTCATGTGATCCGTGAGGTGCGCGTGAACTGTGAGGCACCGTGTGACCCGGAGGCATGGTGCGCATTGACCCGCTAGGCATGGTGCGCCATGCCTAGCGGGTCCCGCCTCTCCCGGCCGCCTGTACCGCTCCCGGCTTCTCCCGGCCCGCCTGTTCCGGTATCGCCTGTACCGCTCCCCGGCTTCTCCCGGCCCGCCTGTTCCGGTATCGCCTGTACCGCTCCCCGGCTTCTCCCGGCCCGCCTCTCCCGGCACCGCCTCACCGGGTACTTGATCGCTAGCGGGCTTCCGAGTAACCGAAGACCCTCAGATGCTGGTAGCCTTACCACTCGTTGAGCCCCCTTAGCTCAGGGGATAGAGCACCGGCCTCCGGAGCCGGGAGCGCAAGTTCGAATCTTGCAGGGGGCACAAGATCCAGGCCAGCGGAAACACGCGCTGACCAGGGTGTACAACGCAGAAGCGGGCGGGCCTCCAGTCTCACGGAGTCCCGCCCGTTCTCATTGGCGCTCGCTAGTTGTGGACCAATCCTGGACCGGATCTCACGGGGTGAACGCGGCCTCGATCCGGCGGTTGTTCTGCTCCTGACGGCCATCCAGGCACTTGGCATAGCGCTTCAGGAGAACCTCCACGCTGTTGCCGGCGCGGGCGGCTACCTCGGTGGCGTCCACGCCGGCGTTGAGCCACGTGGACAGGGCGGCGTGCCGCAGGTCGTACGGACGGCCGGCCAGCGGAGAGGCCACCTGCTGAGGTGTCGCTTGCCAGCCTGATGGGACCACCCAGTTGCCACGAGGAAGGGACCACCTGGTCGTGTAGTCGATCATAATGATCTCCCTCAGTTCGTCC
>NZ_JBEZFH010000160.1:0-18158 GCF_040649355.1 Sphaerisporangium sp. NPDC049002
GCCGGTTCGTCGCGGCGTTGGCGAACCAGCTGACCGAAAGGCTCAGCCGGACGCCGTCCTTGGCCCGGATGCCGTCGGCGCCGGGCCGCCAGCCGGCCGCGTCCAGGAGCGAAGCGGCCCTGCCGGGATCGAACGCGAGCCGCTCGCTGAGGTCCGTGTAGAACGGGGTGGTGTGGGCCAGGATGCTCGTCGCCGGCTTGCTGCCGGTCGGGAAGATCGCCTCGACGATCTGCGGCCGGTCGATCGCCGCCTGGATCGCCTGGCGCACCGCGGGGTCGCGCGCCGGCGGGCGGGAGTTGTTGAGTCCCAGGTTGAAGACCACGCCCGGGTTGGCCCGCGCCCGCAGGGTGACGTCGTCGCTGCCCCGCAACGTGCTCTCGTCGGCGAGGCCGACGCTGCCGATGGCGTCGACCTGCTCCGACTGGAGGCTCCCGGTGCGGACCCCGGCCTCGGGGACGATGGTGAACACCACCTTGTCCAGGTAGGCCTCGCCGGGCTTGCGCCACAGTGACGACCCCCAGTTGTAGCCGGTACGCCTGGCCAGGGTGATCGACTGGTTCGCCCGGTATCCCTCCAGCGTGAACGGGCCCGACCCGGCGATCCCCTCGGTGCAGCGCTGGTCCGCCGTCTTCCGGGTGCTCGCCTGCGAGACCAGGCCGAGCGAGAAGGTCGACGTCGCCTGCAGGAACTGGGCGTTGGGCTGCTTGAACGAGACCGCCGCGGTGAGCTCGTCGACGACCTTGGTGCCGGTGTACCCGCTGAGGTAGCCGATCGCGAGGACGGCCTTGGCGCCGAGCTTGGGCGCGGTGTCGAAGGTGTCCTTGACCGCCTGGGCGTTGACGGGCGTCCCGTCGCTGAACGTGGCTCCCGGACGGAGGTGGAAGGTGAAGGTCCGCGCGTCCGGGCTCACTTCCCAGCGCTCCGCGAGCCAGGGAACGATCTTGCCCGTGGCCGGATCCTGGTCGGTCAGCGAGTCGACGATCTGCCGCAGGGCGTAGATGGTGTCGTTGCTGCCGACCTGCTGGGGGTCGACGCAGCCGGCGTACGACCCGACCGCGAAGGTCAGCGTTCCGCCGGCCTTGGCCGCGTCGCCGTCGGCGCTCGCGGTTCCGCCGCCCGAGCCGCAGGCGGCGGTCAGCAGGATCGGCCCGGCCACGGCGAGCGTCATGATCAGCCGTCGGCGGACCACGGTGGACTGGGGGGCTGGTTGCACGTGTACTCCCACTCGAATCGAGACAGGCGCCGTGGTCGCCCCCGTGCTGGGCGGGACGGGAACGGACCGGCACTGTACGGTTCGTCAGCTCGTGCCGGCGCACCACCTCGCGCCGCCGGTGCGGGCCCGGCCGGTCACTGGCGTCGCGCCGCGCTCATGGTAGGCAGCACGAATTATTTGAGTCAATACCTACAGGAAAAGTAGGAAATATGCATAGGAGCCGGCGGCGGACCGAAGGGCACGGAAGACGCGCGTCAGCCCCGTCGTCCAGGGCCGGAGCTTCCACAGCAGCCGAACGCCCCCGTCAGAGATCCTCTGACGGGGGCGTCGTGTCACCGGTGCGGCGAAGGCTCGGACACGCTCGGCAACGCTCAGACGGTGACGCTCCACGTGTCGAGGAAGCCGGTGTCGAGCTGGTAGTTGTCGGTCACCTGCAGCGTCCAGGTTCCCGAGGCCGACTGGGTGACCGGGACCGAGTAGGTGCGGGTGCCGTAGGAGGTGCAGGACGAGCCACCGCTGCTGTCGATGGTGTAGTACGTCCCGTTCGGGCCGCGCAGGCGGATCTGCAGGTCCTCGGCGCAGGTGTGTGAGATCGTCACGCTGACCTTGACCGGCGACACGGCGCTGCCGGTCGCGGTCGAGGTGACCGGGCTGTTGATCGTCGACAGGTCGTTGATCGTGTAGTTGGTGCCGTTGGTGAACGTCCGGTTTCCGCCGGTGCCGCTGACCGTCAGCGTCCAGGTCGTGGTGCGGGTCACGGTCTCACCGGTGCCCGTGACGGTGATGGCGTAGGTGCCGGTCGGCGTCGACGCCGAGGTGGAGAGCGTGAGCGTCGAGGAGCCGCCCGAGGTCACCGAGGCCGGGCTGAAGTTCGCCGTGGCGCCGCTCGGCAGCCCGGACGCCGTCGTGAGGTTCACCGTCTGCGCGGTGCCCGACGTCGTCGCGGTGTTGATCGTGGTCGTGACCGCCTGCCCCGCCGGCACGGAGCTCGACGCGGGGTTGGCGCTGATCGAGAAATCCCTGCCGGTGGGAGTGCCCACGGCCTGGGTCCAGATGGCGTACGCCAGGGCGTCGCCCGCCCGGTCCAGGACGGTGTCGTTGATGTTGGCCGTCGTGTCGCACGACCGGTGGTAGCAGGAGTCGTACGCCTGCCCCGCCGTGCCGCCCCACTTGGCGGCCTGCGCCGAGGTCTTGGTGGCGCTGGCGCCGGCCGCGACACCGGAGGTGGCGATGCCCGCGTTGCGGAAGGAGGCGTCATCGGAGCGGTTGGCGCCCTCGGTGTTCTCTTCCGGCTGCAGGCCGAGGTTGGTGTAGAACGCGCGCAGGTCGGCGGCGGCCGTGGTGGTGATGTTGTTGATGAAGTAGCCGCCGTTGGGCGAGCCGACCATGTCGAAGTTGAGGTACTGCTTGATCTTGGAGCGATCGGTCGAGCTGAGCGAGTTGACGTAGGCGCGCGAGCCGAGAAGGCCCTGCTCCTCGTCGCTCCACCAGCCGAATCGCACATGCTTGGTCATCGTCGGGCGCTGCGCGGCCAGGGTCAGGGCGACCTCCAGCAGCATCGACGACCCCGAGCCGTTGTCGTTGATGCCGGGACCGGCCGAGACGCTGTCCAGGTGGGCGCCGGACATGATGACCTGGTTCTCGTCCCCGCCCGGCCAGTCGGCGATCAGATCGGGCCCGGCGCCGCTGGTGCAACCCGGCGTGCAGGTCACGCGGCGGGTGGTGTAGCCGGCGGCCTGCAGTTTCTGCTCGACGTAGGAGACCGACGCGGTGTAGCCGGCGGTGGTCGACCTGCGGGTGCCGCCGTTGGAGGTGGCGATGCTCTGCAACTGGCTCAGATGGGCCTTGATGTTCGGCAGGCTGACGTCGGGGGCCGCCAGGGCGGTGAGGGGGGCACTCCGGGACGTACTGTCGGGTGCGTTGTGCCGGGTGCTTCCCGGTGGAGCCTGGGCGGTCGCGGGGGTAGCGGACGCGAGCAGGCCCGTCAGGGCCATGATGACGGTCGCCGTGAGGACAGCTGTGCGCCTCAAGTGCGTTTTCCTTTCTCGGCATCCCACTGTCGCGCTTCCGCCGGGTGGGCGGGCGGCGCTCATCGCGCCGTCACGGATCGCTGGACGGCGCGAGGGTGTGGGACTGGGGGGTGTGGAGAAACGAATGCTCACACGCCGGATATGCCGGTCGGCGGCCGAGGCGGTCGAGACCCGTACGGCACCCGGCATGACTCCCAGGGCCGGGAGTGGCGTTCTACCGTCGGTACGGCTACGACATGTGACGACGCTCCTGACTTCGAAGGGGCGAATCCACTTGTGCGTGACGGTAGGGCCACCGGAAGGCGCAGTACATACGTAGCGGCATCCGTATATCTACCGAAAATCACGAGCAGGGATGGCGGATGGTGCTGATATGGGCAGTCAGCGGCTCGGCGAGCAGGTGGAAGCGGAGAGGCAGGTCACCCGACGCACTCCGCTTGATCATGTGCGTGGGCGGTGTGCTTCGATCGGTGGGCTCTGACCAGCGTGACGAGGCGAGCCGTGAAGGGCTGGCCGGAAAGGATCCCGAGGAAGACCAGCGCGAGTCCGCAGATCTGGTGCACGGCGAGCGTTTCACCGGCGACCATGGTGCCGAACAGGACACCGCTCATCGGGTTGAGTGACCCGATGAGCCCCACCGTTCCGGCACTCAGGTGCCGTAGTCCCGTGAACCAGGCGGCGAAGGCGAGCGCGGTCGCGACGACCGTGACATAGCTGAAGCCGAGCAACGCGGACCCGTCCAGGGTGGGCGGTGATCCCTCCGTCGCGACCGCGACAGGCAGCAGGACGACTCCCCCCGCGACGAGCTGCCAAGAGGTCAGCGAGAAGACATCGACGTCCGAGCTCCACTTCTTGGCGAGCACGTAGCCAAGGGACGACATCACCATGGCCATGACAGAAGCGAGTACACCGGAGGCCCGCACGGTGCCCCCGCCATCCAGCAGCATGAGGCAGACGCCCCCGATCCCGATGCCGGCTCCGGTCATGTGCGTCGCCTTCGGGCGCTCGGACAGCGCCGCCCAGGCGAAAAGCATCATCACGATCGGCGAGGTCGCCATGATCGTCGATGCGATGCTCGTCGGAAGCGTTTGCGCCGCCAGATAGACCAATGCGAAGAACGCGCCCATGTTCATGGTGCCGAGGACCAGCGACTTCCACCACCATGACCCGTGGGGACGCTTCCTGCGGACGAGGAGGAGCAACAGGCCCGCGGGCAGCGCCCGGATCACCGCTCCGTAAAGCGGGTAGTCGGCCGGTAGGAACCGATGGGTGATGAAATAGGTGGTCCCCCACGCCACGGGTGCGATCGCGGTGACGGGCCCCCACCGGAAAGTAGCTTCCATGGAAGCTACTATAGCTTCCATGGAAGCTATAGTAGGAACGTGAACGAGCACCTGGACCATGTCGCTCGCATCCAGCAGGCCTGGGCCCGTGAACGACCCGACGTGGACGTGGCGCCACAAGGTGTGATCGGACGGCTCCACCGCCTCGCCGGCCACCTCACCGAACAGCTTTGTGTCGTCTACCGGCGCTATGGGCTCGGGGAAGGGGAGTTCGATGTGCTCGCCGCCCTCCGGCGCGCCGGTGAGCCCTTCGAACGCGCACCCGGAGAGCTTGCCGCGTTCACCATGGTCACCACGGGGGCGATGACCAAACGCGTCGACCGGCTCGAACGCGAAGGGCTGGTCACACGCCGTCCCAGCACGAGCGATGGCCGAGCACGTGTCGTCGCACTCACCGATGCCGGCAGGGAACTGATCGACCAGGCGTTCACCGAGCACATGCGCAATGAACGCCGCCTCCTCGACTATCTGACGCCGGACGAGGCCGCACAGTTGGAATCGCTTCTCGCCACCTGGCTCGCGAGCTTCGAGACACCGCGCTTCGAGACACCGCGCTTCGAGACGCCGCGCTTCGAGACGCCGCGCCAGGCGGAGAACAGGAAGCTGTGATCGCTGACCTGCGTAAGCGTCTGGATTCCTCCTTCGGTGAGGCGCGATAGCCCGCTCTGGGCGGATCAAACCTGATGTGGGCGGGCCCCGTCAACGCGCCAGAACGCCGGCGCGCCGCCGCGCCCCGCCGGCGTGCTCTCACCTGGGGGGCTTGCGCCGTCAGCGCCTTCGGGGCCTCCGGCGACCGTGAAAGGTTCATCGGAGACGATCCGATTCGAGCCGATCGAAAGTACCGGTCACGGCGGCCCGGGGCCTGCCGGGGGTGACGACGAGGCACCGACGCTCTCGTCGATCCGAAAGTTTCGGCCTGGGGTGCGATGCCGGAGTGCCGCTGGGCTGTGAACAGGGCTTGGAGGAACCGGCCGAGTGGTGGTTGACCACCCTCTTGACGAACCTGGACAGGGCTCCTATATTTCCGCAATATTAATGCGTGACTCCGAAAATTTCGGGCCTTTCACCGTGACATGTCGCCGACATGTGGACGACGCCGTCGTCGGCCGAGGGGATGGCATGAGCGACCAGCCGCCGAACGAATCGAGGCCCGCTTTTGGTGAGTCCACACGACGGCGAGATATGCGGTCGTCTCCGTCCGGGCGAGCCAGGCCCGAGGTCGGCTCCCTCGGGAAGCGCTTTCCCAGGGCCGGTCGTTCCGAGGTGAGGCCCGATCCCGCCCGCGGGAAGCGGCGACCTGGTCCCACCTGGCGGCAGGCGCTGCGTCGCGACTGGCAGCTGTACTCGCTGGCCGTCCTCCCCCTGCTGTTCTTCGTGGTCTTCCGGTACCTGCCGATGATCGGCAACGTGATCGCCTTCCGGAAGTTCGAGCCCGGCGGCAGCGTGCTGGGCGAGAAGTGGGTGGGCCTGCGCTACGTGCGGCTGTTCCTGAACGACCCGACGTTCTGGCACGTGTTCGGCAACACGTTGCTCCTCGGCGCGCTGACCCTGTTGTTCTGCTTCCCGTTGCCGATCGTGCTCGCGTTGCTGATCAACGAGGTCCGGCACCGGCGCCTCAAGCGGTTCGTCCAGTCGGTGTCCTACCTGCCGCACTTCCTCTCGATGGTGGTCGTGGCCGGTCTCGTCATCGAGCTGCTGTCGGTCGACGGGCCGGTGAACCAGGTCCTGCGCGTGGTGGGCGACGCCCCGATCACGTTCCTGCAGCAGCCGGAGTGGTTCCGCACGATCTACGTCTCCTCGGAGATGTGGCAGACCGTCGGGTGGGGGACGATCCTCTATCTCGCCGCGCTCACGACCATCGATGACCAGCTGTACGAGGCGGCGCGGATCGACGGCGCGGGCCGATGGCGGCAGACCTGGCACGTGACCCTCCCCGGCATCCGGCCGACCGCGGTCACTCTGCTGATCCTGAACATCGGCGCGTTCATGGCGGTCGGTTTCGAGAAGATCCTCCTGCTCTACAACCCGCTGACGTACCCGACCGCCGACGTGATCTCCACGTACCTGTACCGCATGGGCGTCGAATCCAACAACTTCAGCTACGCCGCGGCGATCGGCCTGTTCGAGGCCCTGATCGGGCTGACCCTGGTCATGTCGGCGAACCTGATCTCCCGTCGCGCGGTTGGGACGAGCCTGTGGTGACAGTGGACAGAACCAGGGGATATCGCCTGTTCCAGGGGGTCAACGCCGTCGTGCTCGCCGGCGTCGTGATCGTGACCCTGTACCCCTTCATCAACGTCATCGCTCGCTCGCTGAGCGACGAGAACTTCATCCGGTCCGGTCAGGTCAACCTCGTCCCACGCGGGTTCACCCTCAAGACGTACGAATACGTGGTCTCCGACCCGATGTTCTGGACGAACTACCGCAACACCGTGGTGTACACGGTCGTGGCCACGTTGATCTCGATGCTCCTGACCACCTGCTACGCCTACGTCCTGTCCAAGAAGCACCTCAAGGGCCGCAAGACACTGGTCGGGATCGCCGTCTTCACCATGTTCTTCTCCGGCGGCATCATCCCCAACTACGTCCTGATCACCGGCATCGGACTGAAGGACAGCATCTGGGCCGTCGTCCTCCCGAACGCCATCAGCGTCTTCAACCTGCTGATCATGAAGACGTTCTTCGAGGGACTGCCAGTCGAGTTGGAGGAGGCCGCCGCGATCGACGGCATGGGCACCTACGGCATCCTGCTCCGGATCGTGCTGCCGCTGTCGAAGGCGGTGATCGCCACGATGACGCTCTTCTACGCCGTCGCGTTCTGGAACTCCTGGTTCGCCGCCTTCCTCTACATGAGTCAGTCCGATCTGTTCCCGGTGACCGTCTACCTGCGCAACCTGATCGCCGGGGCCACCACCGCGTCGTCCGTCGGAGCCGACGCCATGGACCTCACGGTGGCCGCCAACATCAAGGCGGTGACGATGGTGCTCACCATCCTTCCCATCGTGGGGATCTACCCCTTCGTCCAGCGGTACTTCGTCACAGGAGTGATGCTCGGCGCGGTCAAGCAATAGCCCCTCGCCTCCGGCGGCCTCCGCACACCCCCCGTTCCGCGCGAAAGGACTCCCATGTACCAGATGAACCGGCGTCAGGCGATGGTCGCGGTAGGCGCGTTCCTCGCACTGGCCGGCTGCGGCAGTGACGACTCCAAGAAGAAGGGGGACGACTTCTCGGCGAACCGGGAGGGCGCGATGCCCGGCTACGGCGCCGGCGGCCGGTTCAGGGCCGCCGCGCCGCTCTCGTTCACCATGCTCTACAACAACCACCCGTTCTACCCGATGAAGAACGACTGGCTGTTCTGGTCGGAGCTGAGCAAGCGGACCAACGTGAAGATCGAGCCGAGCGTGGTGCCGCTCAGCGACTACGAGAAGAAACGCAGCCTGCTGATCGGCGCCGGCGACGCCCCGTTCATCATCCCGAAGACCTATCCCGGCCAGGAGACCCCCTTCGTCGCGTCCGGCGCCATCCTCCCGGTCAGCGACTACGTCGACCTGATGCCGAACTTCAAGGAGAAGGTCGCCAAGTGGAACCTCCAGGGCGACCTGGACACGCTCCGGCAGTCGGACGGCCGCTACTACGTGCTCCCCGGGCTCCACGAGGACTTCTGGGTGGACTACTCCCTGGCGGTCCGTAAGGACGTTCTCGACAAGCTGGGACTTGAGATCCCGCAGACCTGGGACGACCTGCGCACGGTGCTGAAGGCGATGAAGGAGGAGTACCCCGACTCCTACCCCATGTCCGACCGCTGGGGAACCCTCACGCCCGGCGCCAACCTGCTGAACATCATCGGCATCTCCTACGGCGCCCCCGGAGGCTGGGGCTACGGGGACGGGATGTCGTGGGACCCCGCCGCCGGCAAGTTCGCCTTCACCGGTGCCATGGACCAGTACAAGCAGATGCTGCAGTACCTTCAGACCCTGGTGGAGGAGAAGCTGCTCGACCCGGAGAGCTTCACGCAGACCGACGACCTGGCGATCCAGAAGCTGGTGTCCGGCAAGTCCTTCGTGATCAGCTCGAACGCGCAGACGCTGGTCAACGAGTACCGGCCGCCGCTTTCGAAGGCGAATCCGAAGGCCGTGCTCGTCAAGATCCCCCTGCCCGTCGGGCCGCTGGGGCCGATCAAGTACGGCGCGGGGAACACCCGCCTGGAGAACGGCATCATGATCTCCAAGAAGGCCCGCGACAGCAAGAACTTCGTCGCCATGATGCAGTTCATCGACTGGCTTTGGTATTCCGACGAGGGCCAGGTGTTCGCCAAATGGGGCGTCGACGGGGTCACCTACACCAAGGACGCGTCCGGGAAGTACAAGCTGGCGCCGGACGTCGACTTCGTCGGGCTCAACCCCAAGGCGACGAAGCACCTGCAGAAGGACTTCGGCTTCTCCAACGGCGTGTTCGCCTACGGCGGCAGCACCGAGCTGCTCCAGTCGACCTTCTCCGAGGAGGAGGTGGCGTTCCAGAAGGTGATGAACGCGAGGAAGCCCCTGCCGGCGCCGCCTCCGCACCCGCTCACCGACGAGGAGCGCGAGCAGGTGACGCTGTGGCAGACACCGCTCAAGGACCACGTCACCCAGAACACGATGAAGTTCATCCTTGGCAAGCGCGACTTCGGCGATTGGGCCGCCTACGTCAGCGAACTCGAAGGGAAGAACATGTCGTCCTACGTCAACCTGGTGAACACCGCCTACGACCGCTTCAAGAAGCAACACGGCTGACCGCGGGGGGCCGCAGGCTCCCGGGCGCGGCGGAAACGGAGAGCGTGGTGAGCGAAGGAGGACGATGCGGACCCCGCCCGAGTCTCCCATGACCGATGCGACGGCCGGACGCCGGTTCGGCGAAGGACCCCTTTCACGCGCCTCCGCTCTCGTCTACACCCTGCTCGTGGTCGAGCTCCTGCTCCTGACCGCCACCTCGCCCGGCCTGGTCGGGCTCGTCCTTCTCGACCGTGACGCGGCCGACGTCCCGCTGGCCGCGGCCTGCCTGCTTCCGGTCGGTCCCGCGCTCTCGGCGGCGGTGTACGCGTTGCACCATCGTCGCCTCGATCTCACCGAGCTTCATCCGGCGGCGGCGTTCTGGCGCGGGTACAGGGCCAACTTCCGCGGGGTCGTGAAGCTGTGGATCCCGTGGCTGGTGTGGCTGGCCGTCATCGGGTCGAATCTCGCGAACTTCGCCGCCGCCGGCGTCCCGCGATGGTGGGCCGTGCTGTCGGTCCTCATCGCGGTGGCGGCGACCCTCTGGGTGGCCAACGCACTGGTGATCACCTCCCTGTTCGAGTTCCGGGCGAGGGACGTGGCCCGCCTGGCCGCGTACTTCCTCACCCGTTCCCCCCGGACCGCACTGGGCAACGCCGCCCTTCTGGTCGTGGCGGCCGGCCTCACGCTGGTCGCCTCCGAGGTGGTTCCGGCGCTGCTGGCCTCGGTACTCGCATCGGTGTTGCTGCTGAACAGCCGCCCGGTGATCGCCGAGGTCCGCGAGGCGTTCACGGTCTGAGGGGCCTTCGCCTTCGGCGGTCCTGGCGCGGCGGCATCACAAGAGGAGGACTCGAAATGACGAACCCTCGCATGGACGGCTTCAGGAACCGCGCCCCCGGTCTGGCTGACCCGTCTGCACCCCGAGGTCTTCCCGATCATGGCGGACGGCGAGCCGTTCGGTTTCGGGAACCGTCAGCACTACGACCCCTCGTCGCCGATCTACCGCCGGTACGCGGCGAACATCACCACCAGGCTCGCCGAGCGCCACTCCTACCACCCGGCACTGGCGATGTGGCACATCGGCAACGAGTACGGCCCCACCGCGTACAACGAGGAGGTCGCCGGGCTGCCCCGTAACGACTTCAGCTACCCCGGCACCGTCATGCGCCACTACACGCCCTCATCGGCGCGAAGATCGACGAATACTGGTCGGCGCGCCCGGACGAGCGGTTCAACCGTCCAGTTCGCCGACGGGCGCACCGCGACCGCGGACTGGTGGCGCGAGCGCTGTAGGTTCACTGCGTCGCGGCGGTCCTCAGGGCGTGGAACTGCTTCAGCAGGGCCGCGTCGCCGGAGATCCGTACGGACGCGTCGTCGCCGCGGTTCCAGAGCCAGAGCAGCAGCGGCATCGCGTCCCCGCTCACCAGCGCGTCCCCGTCGAAGCCCGTGGCGGCGTCACTCACCTCCACATGGCCGG
Source organism: Sphaerisporangium sp. NPDC049002 (assembly GCF_040649355.1). Classification (NCBI taxonomy): domain Bacteria; kingdom Bacillati; phylum Actinomycetota; class Actinomycetes; order Streptosporangiales; family Streptosporangiaceae; genus Sphaerisporangium; species Sphaerisporangium sp. NPDC049002. The sequence continues at coordinate 10,812 of NZ_JBEZFH010000160.1, forward strand.
GCTGAGGGCCCTCGCCGGCGACGGCCCTCAGCGTCCAGGCGTGGTGGCTCGTGGAGACCGAGACGGGCCGCTCGTCCGGAGCGTCGAGGAGGGTGCCGAAGTCGTCCAGCCAGCGGGTGCTCCCGTAGCCGACGAACAGCCTCAGCACCTCGTCGATGCCGTCGAAGGCGAGATCGTCCGGGACCGGGGACACCGGACGGCCCGCCGCGAGCTCGGCGTCGATGCGATGGATCACCGTCTCCTGGGCCATGCGGCGGATCCAGAAGCCGACGGTCTGATCGGGCTCGTGCCAGGTGGGCGCGGGGCCGGCGGGGGAGTGCGCCGAGAACTGCCCGGTCAGCAGGGCGTGGGTCTTGTCCAGCGAGGTCACGGGATCGGCGTCGAGCACGCCGGGCGGCAACTCGTCGGGGAAGGCATTGAGCCGGATGGCTTCGGCCTTGTGCAGGTAGACCTTGGCGACGTGCCGCGCGAGATCGCCGACGGACCAGCCGGGGCACGACGGCACGGGGGCTGAAGGATCGGCGCCGGCGACGGCGGCGCGCAGCAGGGCGAAGTCATGCTCGAAGCAGCTGAGGAGCCGGGAGGAGTCCATCCCCCTATCGAACCAGCCCCCCGGGCATCCTGCACCGGATTTCCGTGGCGGGTGTCGCCGCCGTCCGATCGGATCCGGCCCACCACGACCGTCAGCGTGCGGCGGTGGCGGCGTTCGCGCGGTAGCTCATGTAGTTGTTGTCACGGTCGATGCCGAGTGACTGACTGCTGAGGAAGTCCACCGCGTCCACATAGGTGTACGGCTGCATGAACCATCCCGCGCACACGTCGCGGTAGAGCCGCGACAGCGGATGCGCCGCCCCGTACGCCGCGCCGCCGATGACGGTCAGGCAGTCGTCGACCACCGACTTCGCCAGCCGGTTCACCGCCAGCTTGGCGTACTGGAACGGCACCATCATGCGCCTGCCGCGCTCGTCCAGGTCACCGGTGAGGTCGTCGTTGAGGTCGTCGGCGTTGGCGAGCGCCGCCGTGGCCGTGGCCCGGAGCGTGTAGAGGTTGGTCTCGATGTCGGAGACGAGGGCCCGTACGGCCGCCGACGGCGCGGCCGACCGGCGCGCGGCCGTGCTGACGGCGATGTCGCGGGCGGCGCGTGCGACGCCGGCGTAGATGCCGAGCATGGTGATGGAGCTGACGGTCTGCCCGGCCAGCGCGCGGTCACTGTGCGCGCCGATCACTCCCCGCTGTAGCACGTCCTCCTCGGCGACCGGGCAGTTGTCGAACACGATGTCGCAGGTGCCCGACGCCCGCATGCCGAGGCCGTCCCACTCGGGCAGGACCGTCAGCCCGGGGGTCGCGCGGTCGAGCATCGCGGCGGCGAGCGTGACCGGCTCGCCGTCGACGACCTTCTGCGTGTGCACCAGGAAGTGGGTGGCGATCGGCGCGAGGGTCACCAGTGTCTTACGGCCCGACAGCAGCCAGCCGCCGCGCCCGTCGGGCGTCAGCCGGGTCACCGCCGTGTGGTGGTCCTTCGCACCGCCGCAGATCACGAGCCGGTCTGACGCCATGCCCCGCAGCATCCGCTCCGCCAGCGCCCGCACCGGCGGCGAGCCGTGCTGCCACTCGTAGGCGAAGGTCAGGCCACGGCTGAACTGCACGTGCAGGGCGAGCGCGGTCGAGGCGTCGGCCTCGGCGACGGCGGCCAGCACCGCCGCCACGTCGGACAGGCGCGAGACTCCGAGGCCGCCGAGCTCCTCGGGGACGGTGCCCGCCATGACCCCGTTGTCCAGGAACCGCTCGAAGGTCTCCGTCGGAAACTCGCCGAAACGGTCGTGGTCGGCGGCCTCGTCCCGGATCCGGGCGGCGTCCTGCTCTATCAGGGCCAGCAAGGCTCGGCCGTTCGGCGTGACAGGCGTATCGAACCGTCCGTCAGGTACGCGAGTTGCGCTCCAAGTCGACAATGGACACTCCGAGATGTCTGGGGGTGTGACGACGTTCGAGGTCTGCGGACAACCGGACCGGCGGGTCGAAATCGAGCGTAACACCGTGAAGAGGCGTAGAACCGTGCACGGCCGAACCAGTGGGGAAGTGCGCAATGGGGAAGAAATCGCAGATGGGAGGCGGTACGAGAACCGCAAGCCGGAAGGTGCGCGGCCGCGGGCCGGGGGGATCTCAGTTGGCGCGAAGGTACTGCTCGGGCCGGCGTGGCGGCACGTCCAGCGCGCGGGCGGCGCGCCGCGGCCAGTAGGGGTCGCGCAGCAGTTCGCGGCCGAGCAGGACGGCGTCGGCCTGACCGGAGGTGAGGATCGACTCGGCCTGATGGGGGTCGGTGATCTGGCCGACCGCGGCCACCGTCCAGCCGGTCTCGGCGCGCACCCGGGCCGCGAACGGCACCTGGTACCCGGGGCCGGTGGCGATCCTCACCCCCGAGGCGTTGCCGCCGCTGGAGACGTCCAGCAGGTCGACGCCGCGGGCGAGCAGCTCCTTGGCCAGGCGCACGGTGTCGTCCACGGTCCAGCCCTGGCCGTCGGGGAGCCAGTCGGTGGCCGAGATCCGGAAGAATATCGGCAGCTCATCGGGCCAGACGGCGCGGACGGCGTCGACGACCTCCAGGGCGAAACGGATGCGGTTCTCGAACGGGCCGCCGTAGGCGTCGGTGCGGTGGTTGCTGTGCGGGGAGAGGAACTCGCCGATCAGGTAGCCATGCGCGCCGTGGATCTCCACGACCTGGAAGCCCGCCCGCAGCGCGCGCTCGGCCGCGGCGGCGAAATCGGCCACCACGCCGCGGATCCCGTCGGCCGACAGCTCCTCGGGTACCGGGTAGCCGCCGGCGAAGGGAACCGGGCTGGGCGCGACCGTGGGCCAGCCGCCTTCCCCGGTGCCGAGGGGAGCGCCGCCGCGCCAGGGCCGGTCGGCGGAGGCCTTGCGGCCGGCGTGCGCGAGCTGGATGCCCGGCACGGCGCCGTGCCGGGACAGGAAGCCGGTGATCCGGCCGAACGCCGCCTGCTGACGGTCGTTCCACAGCCCGAGGTCGGCGGGGCTGATCCGTCCCTCGGGGGAGACGGCGGTGGCCTCGGTGAGGATCAGCCCGGCGCCGCCCACCGCCCGCGCCGCGAGGTGGGCGAAGTGCCAGTCGTCAGGCGCTCCGGTGTCCGGGCCGTCGGTGGCGGCCGAGTACTGGCACATCGGCGCCATCCACACGCGGTTGGGGATGGTGAGGGACCGCAGGGTGAGCGGCGCGAAAAGCATGGGATCTCCTCGTTCGACCTTGTTCGCTCGCGACGTCCCACCGTACGGCCCGCTCGCCGCCGGTCACCTCGGCGCGTTGGAACCCGGGCGAGCGGTGCCCCGGGCTCCGCTCGCCGCCGGTCACCTCGGCACGGCGGAACCCGGGCGGGCCGTGCCCCGGGCCGAGGTGACCCGTGTACGCGGTGGGACCGCTCAGTCCAGCGCGTAAGCGATCTCCGTGAGGTACCGGCCGTAGTTCGACTGCCGCATTTCGGCGCCGAGCTGGTAGCAGGCCTCCGCGTCGATGAAGCCCATGCGCAGGGCGATCTCCTCCAGGTAGGCCACCCGCTCACCCTGGTGCTTCTCGACGGCCTGCACGTACTGGCTGGCGGCCAGCAGGGAGTCGTAGGTGCCGCAGTCGAGCCAGGTGCAGCCACGGCCCAGCCCGATCAGTCTCGCCCGGCCCCGCCTGAGGTATTCGAGGTTGACGTCGGTGATCTCCAGTTCGCCGCGCGCCGAGGGGGCGAGCCCCCGGGCGATGTCGACGACCTGGTTGTCGTAGAAGTACAGGCCCGCGATCGCGTTGTCGGAGCGCGGGAGCACCGGCTTCTCCTCGATGGAGACCAGCATGCCCTCGGAGTCGACCTCGCCGATGCCGTACCGCTCCGGGTCGGGCACGGGGTACCCGAACAGGGTGCAGCCATCGAGCGATTCCCGCGCGTGGCGCAGCAACTCCGGGAATCCGGCACCGTGGAAGAGGTTGTCGCCGAGGATCAGCGCCGAGCTGTCGCCACCGATGTGGTCGGCGCCGATCAGGAACGCCTCGGCGATGCCGCGCGGCTCGTCCTGCACCTTGTAGGTCAGGTTCAGGCCGAGCTTGGAGCCGTCGCCGAGCAGGCTCTGCATGACGGGGACGGCCGACGGTGTGGAGATGATCAGAATGTCCCGGATCCCGGCCAGCATCAGCACGGAGAGCGGGTAGTACACCATCGGCTTGTTGTAGATGGCGAGCAGCTGCTTGGACGTCACCAAGGTCAGCGGGAACAGCCGTGTACCGCTGCCCCCGGCGAGAACGATTCCCTTCATCTTCCGGTCCGTTCTTCGATTCGTAGGTCAGGGGTGGGGATGCGCGGGCCGGCGGCCCGATCGAGATGGTGAGCCCGCTGCCGGCCGTGGAACGTCCAGGGGCGACAGAGCGTCCGGGGGCCGTGCGGCCCCCGGCGCCGGCGGCCATCCATCGGCCGGCGGCCGGCGTCGCGGGCTCACGCCGGCACCCCTCTACCCCTCAAGATCGAAGAGCGGTTCAGGGGCGCGACGTGCGGTATTCGGCGGTCAGCTTCTCCAGCACCGGCACGACGTCGTTCGGGCTCGGCATGGATCGCACCTCGGTGCGCAGCTGAGCGGCGTTCGCCGCGTACGACGGGTCCTCCAGGACCAGCTTGAGACTGTCGCGCAGCACGTCGGCGGTCAGGCTGCCGGCGTTGACCGCGTACACCCCGGCGCCCCGGCTCTCCGCCGCGTTGGCCATGGCCACCGAACCCCACCACTTCTCGACCTTGAAGTCGTTGGGCACGATGACCTGCGGGACGGCGTGCTCGATCGCCGACGCGAAGGTCCCGCAGCCGCCTTCGTGGACGATCGCCGAACACGAGGGCAGCAGCGCGTTCAACGGGACGAAGTCGACGGTACGGACGTTGTCCGGGAGCTTCGGCACCGACTCTAGCTGCTTGGCGTTGAAGGTCGCGATCACGTCGAGGTCGAGGTCGGCGATCGCGTCGAAGAGCTCGGTGGCCGAAGCCGACGTGCCCTCGATGTTGGCGTCCCGGTGTGAGATGCCCAGCGTCATGCAGACGCGCCTGCGGGTGGGCTCCTCGTACACCCACTTCGGCGTCGTCGCGGGGCCGTTGAACGGGACGTTGCGCATCGGCACGTAGTGCACGCCCTGCGGCCGCCAGACGTACAGCGGCATGGGGGACAGGGTCCACTGGCCGACCGCCGCCGACTCGTCGAACTCGGAGCCGACCCGCTCCATGAGCGGCTGCAGCCAGTCGCGCAGCGGGTCGCCCTCGGATTCGAGCCGGTCACGGCAGGCCGCACGGAGCTGCGCCAGCCTGTCAACGGTGAACAGCATCCGGGCATGCGCCGCGCCGACGGCGCGGGCCGCCACCGCGCCGGGCAGAGCGGTCGGGTCCGTGATCACCAGGTCGGGACGCCACGTACGAGCGAAGCTCACCAGGTCGTCGACCGTGGAGTCCGGGTAGAACACCCCGCGCACGCCTGAGATGAGGTCCTTGAACTCGATGTACGGATCGCCCCAGCCGAAGTCGGTCTGCACGGACTTCCCGGTGCGCAGGCCGCGAGGGTCGGCGGGCCCCGTCGCCCCCTCGATCGGCGGCACCTGCATGACCTTCTCCTCAAGGACAAGCATCTCGCCGATCGACACGCCGGGAAGTCCGGTGCTCGCGATGACGTCGGCCATATCCGGCGGACCCGCGATGCACACCTCATGCCCTGCGTTACGGAGCGCCCACGCCATCGGCACCTGCACGTACAGATGTGATCTGAAGGGGTTGGTCACGAAGAGGATCCGCATCGGAGCCCTTCCTTCTAGATGATGAGCGACAGCGGCCATGCCAGGCGACGCGCCCAGCGGCAGCCGGTCGGCGGGGCCCCTCGCACGCCGGGAACAGGGGGGCGCGCATCGCGAAAGGTCGCCGCGTCAGTAGGTGGTATCCGGCCGGCTTTTCGTACCGCTGGGGCCTTACTCGAAGTCGACGTTCGGTACCCAGTATGGCGTCAGGGGCCGTCGTGAGCGTCTTCTGGATTGCGTGCTTGGCCATCACGGGAACGCGGTGCGTTCAACCGATCCCGGCCCGGCGCCTTGCGCGGCCGCGCCAACGGGGAGTACGGAGCCGTCCAATTCGGCATTCCAGATTTCCCGCTCGCCCCGGGGGCGGCCCATAACGGAGGCGGGACGGCGTGGAGACCCATTTCGCGGCCGGACGGTTTCGCATGGGCACTGAGAGGAGAATCCGCATTCACAGCTGGCAGAAAGCGGTCACCGACGTGCAGCTTGCTGCCGTCGATTTCTCTGGTCCGAGGTCTCGCGATGTCGAAGAGTTGTTTCTGCGAGGACAAACGGCAAGCCCTCCAGAGAAAGAGACGAAGGAATGACCAGAACCGCTTTCACCGCCCGTTCCACGCTTTTCGACACCGAGCACGCCAGGCTTTTCGATCGCGTCTACACCGCACGAGGCAAGGACTACACCGCCGAGGCGGGGGCCGTCGCCCAGCACATCCGGGCACACAGGCCCGACGCCCGTTCGCTGCTGGACGTCGGCTGCGGCACCGGAGAGCACCTGCGCTCGTTGAAGGACATGTTCCCCGACGTGGAAGGGCTCGACCTCACCCCCGCCATGCGGGAGCAGGCGACGAGCAAACTGCCGGGGGTGCCGATCCACGACGGGGACATGAGCGACTTCGCGCTCGGCCGCACGTTCGACGCGGTGATCTGTCTCAACAGCTCGATCGCCTTTCTGCCTTTGCCGGGGTTGACGTCCGCGATCGCCTGCATGGCGCGGCATCTCAACCCTGGAGGGGTGCTCGTCGTGGAGCCGTGGTACTCACCGGAGAGGGCCACCGACGGCACCGTGGTCGGCGACATCGTGCGCGGGGACGACGGCGTGACCGTCGCGCGAGTCTCGCACGGCGTCCTTCGTGACGGCAGGCACCACCTGGAGACGCATTTCATCGTGGCCGACGCCGACGGCATCCGCCACTGCGCCGACGACCAGGTGATGGGTGTCTATCGGCGTGAGGACTATCTTGCCGCGTTCGCCGGCGCGGGTTGTGACGCGGAGTACTGGGAGGAGGGGTTGGCCGGCAGAGGGTTGTTCGTCGCGGTCCGCCGCTGACCGGCGGGCCGTCTCCGTGCGCCGGCACGGATCAGCGTGGCGATCGAGGTCCGCCCACCCGATCGCCACCTGGTCGTGCCTGGGCACCCGGTGCCCCAGCCCCGGGAAGGCCCGGTCCGGCCGCGGTGCTCCGGCCCCGGCAGCGGCCGGCCCTGCCGTCCCATCGGACAGGCCGGTGAACGTCCAGCCGACCTGGCTGAACGCGAACTGGCCCGCC
>NZ_JBEZFH010000161.1:0-18117 GCF_040649355.1 Sphaerisporangium sp. NPDC049002
CGGCGTTGGTCAGGCGCGCCACCTCGTCCTCTGCGGCGACGACGGCCGACACCTTGCCGGTCGGGGAGGGGCTGGACGCGGGCTTGGTCGGCTTGCCGATGCGCTGCCGCTGACCGCCCGAGAACTGGTGCGGGTAGCGGTTGATGTGCTCGGGGTTGAGGCCGACCACCTCCAGCAGCTCCTGCACCTTCTTGCGCCGGTCGCCCTTGGGCGCCACGTCGGAGTGGATCTCGAACGGTTCGCCGACGATGTCGCCGACCGTCATGCGGGGGTTCAGCGAGGTGTACGGGTCCTGCATGACCATCTGGATGTTGCGGCGCATGCGCTTCAGCTCGGCGCCGTGCGCCTTGGCCATGTCGACGCCGTTGATCTTCACCTCGCCCGAGGTGGGCCGCTCAAGCGCCATCAGCAGCTTGGCCAGCGTGGACTTGCCACAGCCCGACTCGCCCACGACACCGAGCGTCTCGCCGCGGTGCAGGTCGAAGGAGACCCCGTCCACGGCCTTGATCGCACCGATCTGGCGCTTGAGGAGGATGCCCTGGCTCAGCGGAAAGTGCTTGACCAGATCACGAACCTCAAGGATCCGCTCAGCCGACGGTGCCATCGAGGACCTCCCGGTAGTAGTGGCAGGCGCTTCCGCGTGTCCCACTGATCTCGTACAGCGGGGGCACGTCGGTCACGCAGTTGGGTCGGCCGTACGGGCAGCGGGGGTGGAAGGCACAGCCCGAAGGCATGTCGAGCAGGTTGGGCGGCAGACCCTTGATGGCGTAGAGCTCCTGGCCCTTCTGGTCGACCCTGGGGATCGAGTCCAGCAGGCCCTTGGAGTACGGGTGCGCCGGATTCTTGTAGAGATCGTGGACCGGGGCGTGCTCCACGATGCGCCCGCCGTACATGACCGCGATCTTGTCCGCGACGTCGGCGACCACGCCGAGGTCGTGGGTGATCAGGATCAGCCCCATGTTGCTCTCTCGCTGCAACTCGGCGAGCAGCTCCATGATCTGGGCCTGCACGGTCACGTCGAGCGCGGTGGTCGGCTCGTCCGCGATCAGCACCTCGGGGTCGAGCGCGATCGACATCGCGATCATGATGCGCTGGCGCATGCCCCCGGAGAACTGGTGAGGATAGTCGTTCACGCGCGCCTTGGCGGCCGGGATGCGCACCCGGTCCATGAGCTCGACGGCCTTCTTCAAGCCGTCTCGCTTGGACATGCCGCGGTGCACCCGGAACATCTCGCTGATCTGCCAGCCCACGGTGAACACCGGGTTCAGCGCCGACAGAGCGTCCTGGAAGATCATCGCGATGCGCTGCCCGCGGATCTGACTGCGCGCCTGGTCGGAGAGCTTGAGCATGTCCGTACCCCGGAAGCGGATCTCCCCCTTGGGGATCCGGGCGGGCGGCATGTCGAGGATGCCCATGATGGCCTGCGCGGTCACCGACTTGCCCGAACCGGACTCGCCGAGCACCGCGAGGGACTCGCCGGCGTTCACCGTGTAGCTCACGCCGTTCACGGCCCTGACCACACCCTGCCTGGTCGTGAACTCCACGTGCAGGTTGTCCACGGCGAGCAGGGGTTCGTTTCCCAGTTGGTCCGACAGCGGGTGCGTGTCGGCTGACGGGTTGTTCACCTTCGGTGCCCTCTCCTACCGCAGCTTCGGGTCGAGCGCGTCACGAACCGCGTCACCCAGCATGACCACGCTGAGGATGATGAGGCTCAGGAACAGCGCGGGGAACAGCAACGGCAGCGGCGCCTCCAGGAAGCGGTTGCGCGCGTCCGCGATCATCAGGCCCCAGGAGATCTGGGGTGACTGGATGCCCACGCCGAGAAAGGACAGGGCCGCCTCCGCGGCGATGAACGCACCCAGGTTGATCGTGGACACCACGATCACCGGCGCGATCGCGTTGGGCAGGATGTGCCGCATCATGATCCGCCCGGGGCCCGCGCCGAGCGCGCGGGCCGCCATGACGTAGTCCTGGTGCTTGGCCGTGATGACCGACGCCCGCATGATGCGCAGGATCATCGGCCAGGCCAGCAGGGCGAGAGCGAGCACGACGCTGGCGATACCCGCGTTGTCGCGTCCGATCACGGCCAGGATCAGCAGGGCGCCGAGAATGGAGGGGATCGCGAAGAAGATCTCGGCGGCACGCGAGAGGATCACGTCGACCCAGCGCCCGTAGAAGCCCGCGAGCAGGCCGAGCGCGCCGCCGACGATACCGGTCACCACCGCGCTGACGATGCCGACGATGATCGAGACCCGGGCGCCGTGGATCACGCGGGAGTAGACGTCACAGCCGAGGTTGTCCGTGCCGAACCAGTGCTCGCCGGTGATCCCCTTGCGAGCCTGCGCGAGGGAGCAGGTCGACGGGTCCACGCCCACGGTGTCGAACACGCCGGGGAACGCGGAGATGGCCACGAACAGGGTGATCATGGCGGCGCCGATGAGGAACACCGGGTTGCGCCGCAGGTCGTACCACGCGTCCGACCACAGGCTCGCGGGCCTCTTGCCCTTCGCCGGCTTGACGGGCTGCGCCGGTGCGGTAGCCGGGAGAGTGTCGTTACTCATAGCGGATCCTGGGGTCGAGTACGGCGTACAGCAGGTCGACGACGAGGTTCGCCACGATGTAGATCAGGACCAGGACCGTGACGATGCCCACCACCACGGGGTTCTCCCGCAGGTAGACCGACTGGAAGAGCTGCTGGCCGATGCCGGGCAGGTTGAAGATGGTCTCGGTGATCACCGCACCTCCCATCAGCGTGCCGAGGTCCGCTCCCAGGTAGGTCACCAGGGGGATCAGCGAGTTCCGCAGGGCGTGCCGTCCCAGCACCCGTCGCCGCGGCATGCCCTTCGCGATGGCCGTACGGATGTAGTCGGCGCGGAGCGTCTCCATGAGGCTCGTCCGCGTCAGCCGCGTGAGGTAGGCGATCGAGACCATGGCGAGGACGAAGCCCGGCAGGAGGTAGCTGCGCATCCCGTCCTGCACTCCGGCGACGGGGAAGAAGTCGATGCCCGTGCCCAGCTTCAGCTTCACGCCGAGAACCAACTGGAGGACGAAGCCGCTGACCAGGGTGGGGATCGACACCATCAGCAGCGTGATGGCGAGGATGAACTTGTCCTCCCACCTACCCCGGCGCAGCGCCGCCCACAGGCCGAGACCGATGCCGATGATCGCCTCGAAGATGAGGGCGGTGATGGCCAGCTTGAAGGTGACCTGGAACTTGCCCTCGAAGATGGTCGACACGGGAAGCCCACGGAAGGTGGTCCCGAAATTGCCGGTCACGATGTCACGGATGTAGTAGCCGTACCGGACGATGAGCGGCTCGTTGAGGTGGAACTGTTCTCTCATCGCCGCCGCGAAGACAGGGTCTACGCGTTTCTCGCCGGCCAGCGCCTGGAGGGGGTCACCCGGCAGCGCGTAGACGATGGCGAAGATGAGGAAGGTGGTGCCCAGCAGCACAGGGATCGCCTGGAGCAGGCGCCTGACGACGTAGCGGCCCATTCAGTCTCCCGATCATTACAAAGGGCAGCCCGCCGCAACCAACTGGGCTGCCCTCGTGGGGTGGTCGCCCACTCCGGGTGGTTCAGGGTACCGAACCACCCGGAACGGTTGACGTTAGGCCTTCTCTACGTTGAACAGGTCGATCCGCTCGAACGGGTCAATCTTGACGTTCTTCACGTGCTGCGAGTAGGCGCCGTTCGTCTGGTAGAAGTACACCGGAATGTACGGCAGTTCCTTGATGAGAAGGTCATCGGCCTGCTGGTAGGACTTGATGCCCTCGTCCAGCGTCTTGGCCGCGTCACCCGCGGTGATCAGGTCGTCGAACTGCTTGCTCTTGTAGCCCGAGTAGTTCGAGCTGCCGCCGGAGCCGAAGATCGGGCGCAGGAAGTTCTCCGGGGACGGGTAGTCCATGATCCACGCCATACGGAAGCCGCCCTGCCACTTCTTGGCGCCCAGGTCGTCCAGGATGGTGGCGAACTTCTCCACCGGCTTCGGCGTCACCTCGGCACCGAGGTTGGTGCGCAGGTTGTTGGCGATGGCCTCGATCCACTCCTTGTGGCCGCCGTCACCGTTGTAGCCGATCTCGATGGCGCCCATCTTCGGGCCACCGGCCTGCTCGAACAGCGCCTTGGCCTTGGCGGGGTCGTAGGTGCAGGCCTCGCCGCAGGCGCCCTGGCGGTAACCGGAGACGACCGGGCTGATGAAGTCGTCGGCGGGGACGCGGGTGCCGGAGAAGACGGTCTCGGTGATCGTCTTGCGGTCGATCGCCATGGAGATCGCCTTGCGGACGTCCGCGCTCTTGGAGTAGTCGGCACCGTTGTGGATCGGGAAGCCGATGTAGCCGATGCCGGAGGACGGCTGCTCGATGTACCGGTCGCCGAACTCCTGCTTGGCCGTGGAGATGGCCTCGGCGGGCAGCTGGTCCATGATGTCCAGGTTGCCGGCGCGCAGGTCGTTGAACGCGGTGTTCAGGTCGGTGTAGATCTTGAAGTCGACCGCGTCGATCTTGGCCTTGCCCTCCTTGAAGTCCTCGTTGCGGACCAAGGAGATGGTCTGGTCCGTGCCGCGCTTCCACGGCTTGGAGACCTTGAAGGGACCGTTGCCGATCGGGTTGCCGCCGAAGTCGGCCTTCAGCTTGCCCTCGGTCTCGAAGGCGGCCTTGGGAAGCGGGTAGAACGCCGTGTAGCCCAGCATCGTCGGGAAGCCGGAGAAGGGGTTCTTCAGCTCGACGGTGAAGGTCTTGTCGTCGACGACCTTCAGACCACTCAGTGCGGTCGCCGTCGGCGTCTTGCCCTCGCCCGGGTTCAGATCGTCGTAGCCGGTGATGCTGCCGAAGAAGTAGTTGCCCTCCTGGGCGTTGGCACCGTTGGCGGTGAAGTTCCAGGAGTCGACGAAGTTCTGGGCGACAACGGGCTCACCGTTGTGCCACTTGTACCCATCCTTGAGTTTGATCGTCCACGTCGTGGAGTCGGGCGACTCAATGGACTCGGCCACGCGGTTGAAGGGTTTCTTGTCCGCGTCGTAGTCAACGAGACCGACGAACAGCGCGTTCAGCACTTCAGCGCCGCTGGACTCAGTGGTGTTGCCCGGAATCAGGTCGTGCTGGGGTTCAGCGATCTCGACCCGGACCGCCCCGGCGTTTCCGGCGGCGCTCGAGCTGGAGCCGGACGTGTCGCCGCTGCCGCCGCACGCCGCAACCGCCAGCGCGAGCAGCGCGGTCCCGGCGACGATCTGTGCGCCCTTGGTCACACGCATCGTGGATTAATCCTCCCTCTAAGGTGGGCAATGGCACTGAATCGCCCATGTCGCATGCGCTTCCAAGGGATCCGTCCCTGGAATTCGCGGACACGGTCAAATCAGTTGACGCCCTGCCAGTCGACCGTGAGCATCCCTCACTACTTCTCACCAGCGAGTCTCTGGCGCATTGCAGTTCGGTCACACGTGTCCCTGTCGGACGTCACACGCATACCAACTACGCTGTCAACAATGCCTTGATCAGGCATAAAGACCTCACCAAGGTACACACGCACTGGCAGTGGTCGCATCCTGGGGCAGGCCAGGACATAAGCATCCAACCCTCAACGGACCTGCGGCGACGCCATGGGTTGGCCTTGACCGGCTCCCTGTGTTCTCATGATCCAGGGTGGTCAAGCGGCACCGCAGGCATGTCATTCACCCGTATCCAATAGAGTCCATGCCATGAGTCAGCCGGAATCCGCTGTCGCGGACTCCCGGGCGGGCGACCGGGCGAGCGGCTCCTCCCCCAGCGGGAAGGAATCGCTGTCCGCGCTCGCCGAGCGCCACGGGTTGCGACGCGCCATCGCGCGTCCCAGTCTGCCCGCCTACCTGCGTCAATTGTGGGACAGGCGACACTTCGTCTTCACGTACGCCACGTCGCGCAACGTCTCGAAGTACTCCGACTCGGCACTCGGCCAGCTGTGGCAGGTGCTGACGCCGCTCCTGAACGCCGGGGTCTACTTCCTCATGTTCGGCGTGATCATGGGGCAGAAGGCGGACATCACCAACTACACCGCCTTCCTGATAACTGGCGTCTTCGTGTACTCGTACACGCAGCGGTCCATCACCGGCGGCGCCAAGTCGATCTCGGGGAACCTCTCGCTGATCCGGGCGCTCCACTTCCCGAGGGCCGCGCTCCCGCTGGCGTACACCATCCAGGAGTTCCAGCAGCTGGCCATCTCGATGGGCGTGCTGGCCGTCATCGTGCTCGTCACGGGCGAGTCGCTGACCTGGCTGTGGCTGCTCGTCCCGTTCGCCCTGCTGCTTCAGACGATCTTCAACGTCGGCGTGAGCCTGCTCCTGGCGCGTGTCGGGGCCTTCGTCCGCGACATGAACCAACTGCTCCCGTTCATCCTGCGCACCTGGCTCTACACATCGGGTGTCTTCTACAGCATCCCGGCCCGCATGAAGGACGCCCCCGAGTGGGCGCGCTTCCTGCTGGAGTTCAACCCTCCTTCGGTCTTCATCGACCTGATACGGCACCTGATCCTCAGCACCTACCCGCAGGACCTGGCCAAGCATCATTTCCCCCACAGCAGCCTCCCCCAACTGTGGCTATACGCTGGCTTTTGGGCCGCGGTCGCGTTGATCGGCGGCTTCTGGTACTTCTGGCGGGCCGAGGAGAGGTATGGCCGTGGCTGAGCTGACCAAGGAGCTGTCCCAGATGGCCCACCCGAACGATGAGGCGGCGTCCCAGCCCGCGGCGGAGCCGGTGGACGCACCCGGCGCGCCGACGGTCATCGTCGACGGCCTCCACATCGTCTACCGCGTGTACGGCGCGGCCAGCGCGGCCGAGAAGGGCAACGCCGCCAACGCCCTCATGCGCATCATCCGGCGCCAGGGACGGCCGCAGATGAAGGAGGTCCACGCCGTCAAGGGCGTCTCCTTCGTCGCCCGTCACGGCGACGCCATCGGCATCATCGGGCGCAACGGCTCCGGCAAGTCGACGCTGCTGCGGGCCATCGCCGGCCTGCTGCCCCCGCACAAGGGCTCGGTCTACACCGACGGCCAGCCCTCGCTGCTCGGCGTCAACGCCGCGCTCATGAAGGAGCTGACGGGCGAGCGCAACATCGTGCTCGGCTGCTACGCCATGGGCATGACCCCCGCCCAGGTCAGGGAGCGTTACGACGAGATCGTCGAGTTCTCCGGCATCGGCGAGTTCGTGCAGTTCCCGATGTCGACGTACTCCTCCGGCATGGGCGCCCGGCTCCGCTTCGCCATCGCCTCGGCCAAGGTCCACAACGTGCTGCTCATCGACGAGGCGCTCGCCACCGGCGACCGCGACTTCAAGCGCAAGAGCCAGGAGCGCATCCACCAGATGCGCGAGCAGGCCGGCACGGTGTTCCTGGTCGCCCATAACCTCGACGTCATCGAGGAGACCTGCAACCGGGTCATCTGGCTGCACAAGGGGCAGATCAAGATGGACGGCGACCCGGCGACGGTGCTCGCCGCCTACAACTCCTGATCGTCCGCCCGGGGACCGACGGCGCTCACCCGGGCCACCGAATCATCCGCCCGGGGACCGACGGCGCTCACCCGGGCCGCTGATCGTCTGAGCCGCGCGGCACGGGGCAAGATGGGGGCGACCGAAACCGCCCTTCCATCGGAGGTCCACCGTGGCCAAGCAACCGCCGATTCCCTATGACTTCCTCCCCGAGGTCCCCTCGCTGACCGTCGAGAGCGACGACGTGAGCGACGGGGAGCGCATGTCGGACGACCATGTCTTCGACGACTGGGGGATGACGGGGCGCAACCTGTCGCCTCACCTGCGCTGGTCGGGCGCGCCCGAGGGCACCAAGAGCTACGCCGTGACGTGCTTCGACCCCGACGCCCCGACCGGCAGCGGATTCTGGCACTGGGTCCTGTTCGACATCCCCGCCGAGGTGACCGAACTCCCGACCGGGGCCGGCTCGGGCGACATGAAGGGCCTGCCCGAGGGCGCCGTCCACGGCCGTACCGACTACGGCACGCGCGCGTACGGCGGCGCCGCGCCGCCTCCCGGCGCCCCGCACCGCTACCTGTTCGCCGTGCACGCCCTCGGGGTGGAGAGGCTCGGCCTCGACGGCGACACGCCCTCGGCCGTCGTGGGCTTCAACATCACCGGCAACACGCTCGCCCGCGGGTACATCGCCCCGGTCTACGAGACCTGAGCCCGGTCCTGGGGCGGGCTGCCACCCGGCGGGCTAGACCGTACAGAAGTCCGAACACGCGGGGTGAATCTGCTGACACTTCAGACGGCGTTCCACTATGATTCGAACGTAGATTCGATCTGAAGGAAACCGTGATGGAGTGGGGGTGCGGGGTGCGAGAGCTGGCGAACGCGATCGATCACCTGTCCGCCGAGGACCCGTCGGACATTCCACGTGGCCTGCTCGCCGAGCAGCTCATCGAGCTGCACTGGCAGATGGCCCGCCTGCAGGCCCAGATCGCCCGCCGCACCTACGTGCGCGCCCCGGGCGCCTGACACCG
Source organism: Sphaerisporangium sp. NPDC049002 (assembly GCF_040649355.1). NCBI lineage: Bacteria > Bacillati > Actinomycetota > Actinomycetes > Streptosporangiales > Streptosporangiaceae > Sphaerisporangium > Sphaerisporangium sp. NPDC049002. Next base: position 8,482 of record NZ_JBEZFH010000161.1, read on the forward strand.
AGTTCATCGTCCAACCGATATCCGCCCGTTCCTTCGCCCACCGTTCGAACACCGGCCCGGCCGGCACCCCCCGCCTGGGGGCGCCGGCCGGTCTTCTCCGGCTCGCTCAGCGCGCCACGAGATCGTCCGCGCCCACCGTGGCGGGGTCGAAGGGGAAGCGGTCGGCGAAGGCCGGCCGCAGGTCGCCGATCCAGACCGCCTCCGGGTCGTAGCGCGCGAAGAACGGCCTCCCGACCAGGCTCGGATCCCGGGCCTGTATGAGGTGGAGCACGAAGACCTTCTGGCCCGCCACCTCGGTGACGCCGTCGACGCACACCTTCCCCGGCGTCGACGACATCGAGGGCCCCCGCACCGTGCGGCACAGCCCGGAAACCCGCGCGTAGGCGTCACGGAAGATCTCGTACGCCCGGGCCAGCGGCACCGCGAAGTAGTCCTGCGGGCCCGTGTCGCGCTCGACGAACATGTAGTACGGCACCATGCCCAGCGCGTGCTGGGTGCGCCACATCTCCACCCACGTGTCCGGGTGGTCGTTGATCGACCTGATCAGCGGCGCCTGGGTCCTGATCACCGCGCCCGTGTCCCTGATCGCGCGCACGGCGGTCTGCACGAGCCGCGAGTCCATCTCCCGGGGGTGGGAGAAGTGTGCCATGAAGGCGAGGTTCTTGCCCGACTCCACCACGGCGGAGAACAGGCGCAGCGTCTCCGCCGCGTCCGGGTCGGTCACGAAGCGCCCGGGCCAGTACGCGAGCGACTTGGTACCGATGCGGATCGACTCAAGCTGCTCCAGCGCGAGCAGCGGCTCGACGTACCGCCGCAGCACCGGACCGCTCATGATCATCGGGTCGCCGCCCGTGAACAGCACGCTGGTGACCTGCGGATGCTCCCGCAGATACCGCACGAGGCCCTCGATGTCGTCGGTGGCCATCTTCAGGTCGGGCTCGCCGACGAACTGCGCCCAGCGGAAGCAGTACGTGCAGTACGCGTGACAGGTCTGCCCCTGCTTGGGGAAGAACAGGACGGTCTCCGGGTACTTGTGCTGCATGCCCGGCACCGGTTCGCTTCCGGCCTTCGGAATGTTGAGCTCCATCTGCCCCGCCGGGTGGGGGTTGAGCCTCATCCGCACCGCGTTCGCGGCCACCTGGATCTCACGGGCAGGCGCGTCGGCGCGGAGGAGTCCGGCGATACGGGTCACGTCGGCCTCGGGGAGCATGTTCTCCTGCGGGAACACCAACCGGTATATCGGGTCGTCGGGGATGTCCGACCAGTCGATCAGCTCGTCGACGACGTACGCGTTGGTCCGGAAGGGGAGCACGGACGCCACCGCCCGGATGCGCAGCCGGGTCTCGTAGTCGAACTCGGCTCGCTTCAGAAGATCGTCCAGGTGTTTGGCCGTGTAGGCCCTGAATCCTCGTGTACCGGTGTGTGTAAGGGTCACTCGAGATTTTTCCTCTCTTGTGTGCTCTCCGGTAAACCTGATGCCCCTGTCATGCGTCTGTCACTTTCCTTAACGGACGCGCCAGCGAGTCGGCTCGGTTCCGTACGACCGAAAAGGCTTGGTAAAACCTTTCAGCTATCGCGACATATCTTGAGTTGGGTTAGTCTGGCGTCTGTGAGCTCCCTTACGCCCTTCGAGGCAGGCGAAACAGCCTCGCGCGCAGCGGATACCTCGCAGCGCGCCTCCGACGCCGATCGTGATCGAGTCGCCGCCGTTCTCGGCGAGGGGCTCGCGACCGGCCGCCTCACCAGCGTCGAGCACGCCGACCGGCTTGAGGCGGCCTACACCGCTGTTACCATCGGCGACCTGGTCCCGCTGACCCGCGACCTGGCCGACGTCGCCAGAACGCCCGGGGCGGCGTTCAGCGCGGACCAGCAAGAGGTCGCGGCGGTGTTCAGCAAGGTCATCCGGTCCGGCCGCTGGGTCGCCGGGCGCCACACCGTACTGCGCTCGACCTTCGGAGCGCTGATCATCGACCTCACCGACGCCGTGCTCCCTGGCCGCGAGGTCACCCTGGAGCTCAACTCGTTCTGCGGGAAGCTGATCGTGCGCGTGCCCGGCAACGCGCGGGTGATCGACGAGGGCAAAGCGATCTTCTCCAAGCGCCACGTCTCCGGCGGCGAGCAGGGCGGCGACGCGAGCGGCCCTCTCATCCGCGTAACCGGCACGGCGATGTTCGGCAAGGTCGTGGTCTCGCGCGGCGCCGCCGACTGGCACTGGCCCTGGCGCGCACAGTAGTCCGCCGGGCCACCTACGATGCGGGACACGCACTCATTCCGCACGAGGTGACCGCTTGGATGGCATTCCGCCGATAGCCCTTGACGCCATGGGAGGCGACCACGCCCCTGGCGAGATCGTGGCGGGAGCCGTGCGGGCCGTACGGGAGCACGGGGTGCCCATCGTCCTCGTCGGCGCGCCCCCGGCCATCTCCGAGGCCCTCGCCGAGTTGGACGCGGCCGGGGAGATCCCCATCGTCCGGGCGGAGGAGACCCTCACCATGGACGAGGGCGCCCTCGCCAGCCTGCGCCGTCCACGCTCCAGCATCGCCGTGGCCTGCCATCTCGTACGGCGGGGCGACGCGTCCGCCGTCGTGTCCGCCGGATCCACCGCCGGGGTGGTGGCGACGGGCAAGCTCCGCCTGCGGGCCCAGCCGGGCGTGCTCCGGCCGGCGATCGCCGTCCCCCTGCCGACCAGGCCCCATCCCACGATCCTGCTGGACGCGGGCGCCACCGCCGACGTCAAGCCGGAGATCCTGGTGCAGTTCGCCCACCTGGGAGTGGCCTACGCCGAGACGGCCCTCACGATCGAGCGGCCACGGGTGGGGCTGCTCACCATCGGCGGGGAGGCCGAGAAGGGCAACAAGCTCGCCAAGCGGGCACACGAGCTCCTCTCCGCCTCCCCCGGCCTGAACTTCACGGGCAACGTCGAGGGCCACGATCTGCTGAAGGGCGTCGTGGACGTCATCGTCACCGACGGCTTCACGGGCAACGTGGCCCTCAAGACCATGGAGGGCACCGTCCGCTACGCGTTCACCGAGCTGCGCGAGACGCTGGAGGGCGGCCGTATGGCGCGGTTCGGCGCGCTCTTCCAGCGGGGGCGGCTGCGCGAGCTGCGCGGCCGGCTCGACCCCGAGGCGTACGGCGGCGCGGTCCTGCTCGGCCTGAACGGCACCGTGGTCATCGCCCACGGCTCCTCGACGGCCAAGGGCGTCGCCGCGGCCTGCGTGCTCGCCGCGACACTCGCCCGCCAGGGCACCGTCGGCCACGTCGGCGAGCGCATCGCGACCACGCAGAAGTCGCATCGCCTCTGGTGAGGACCTCCGGTGTCACTTCAGCCCCAGTGTCATGGAGGCGGCCGGATATCCACGTTCGGTGCTGATGATCAGCAGATATCCTTGGAGCATGACCGACCCGCAGCTCGTGCTCACCGAGCGGGTCCAGCAAGCGCTGGGCACCGCGTTCGGTCCGGAGTACGCAGGCGCTGACCCGCTGATCCGGCCCTCCCAGTTCGCCGACTACCAGGCGAACGTGGCATTGAGCCTGGCCAAGCGGCTGCGACGAGCGCCGCGGGAGGTCGCCCAGGCCATCGCCGACGCGCTCGGCTCCGGCGGAACCGGCGACGTCTTCGAAAGCGTCGAGATCAGCGGGCCCGGCTTCCTCAACATCACGCTCAAGGACGACTGGATCGCCGCCCAGGCCCTGGCGACCCTTGAGGACCCCCGCAGCGGGGTCGGGCTGACCACGCCCCCGCAGACGGTCATCGTCGACTACTCCGCGCCCAACGCCGCCAAGGAGATGCACGTCGGGCACCTCCGCACCACCATCGTCGGCGACTCCCTGGTCCGCATGCTGGAGCACCTCGGCAACCGCGCCGTCCGGCAGAACCATCTGGGCGACTGGGGCACTCCGTTCGGCATGCTCATCGAGCACCTGCTCGACATCGGCGAGGCCAACGCGATCGCCCGGCTTGAGGCCGGCGAGGGCAACGACTACTACCAGGAGGCCCGCACCAAGTTCGACGCCGACGCCGCGTTCAAGGAGCGCTCGCGCCGGCGCGTGGCGACCCTCCAGGCCGAGGAGCCCGAGACCATCCGGCTCTGGCACCTGTTCATGGACGCCACGCTCCGCTATTTCAACAAGGTCTACTCCACGCTGGGCGTCACGCTGACCGACAGCGACATCGCCGGCGAGAGCATGTACAACCCCATGCTCGCGGAGACCTGCGCCGACCTTGAGGCCTCCGGGGTCGCCGTGATGAGCGAGGGCGCGCTGTGCGTGTTCCCGCCGGGCTTCAAGGGCAGCGACGACAAGCCGCTGCCCTTGATCATCAGGAAGAGCGACGGCGGGTACGGCTACGCCACCACCGACCTCGCCGCAATCCGCTACCGGGTGCGCGACGTCAAGGCCGACCGCATCCTGTACGTCGTGGGCAACGAGCAGGCGCTCCACTTCCAGATGGTCTTCGCCGCCGCCCGGCAGGCCGGCTGGCTGACCGACGACGTCTCCGCCGAGCACATCCAGATCGGCATGATGCTGGGCTCCGACGGCCGCAGGTTCAGGACCCGCAGCGGCCAGTCGATCAAGCTGACCGACCTGCTCGACGAGGCCATCGAGCGCGCCTCGGCCGCCATCGCCGAGCGGGGGTACGACGAGGCGACCCGCTCCGAGATCGCCCGCACGGTCGGCATAGGCGCCGTGAAGTACGCCGACCTGTCGGTCAGCCACGACAGCGAGTACATCTTCGACTTCGACCGCATGCTGGCGTTCACCGGCAACACCGGGCCCTACATGCAGTACGCCACGGCCAGAATCCGCTCGATCTTCCGCAAGGGCGGCGTCGACCCGGCCGAGGTGACCGGGCCGATCGTCCTCGGCGAGCCGGCCGAGCGCGATCTGGCGCTCCAGCTGCTGGGCTTCGGCACGGTGGTCGAGAACGCCGCGGCCACGGCCGAGCCCCACCGCGTCTGCGCCTACCTCTACGAGACCGCGAGCGCGTTCACCACGTTCTACGAGAAGTGCCCGGTGCTGAAGGACGACGTCGACCCGCGGACGAGGGCCTCGCGTCTCGCGCTGTGCGCGCTGAGCCTGCGCGTGCTGCAGTCCGGTCTGAACCTTCTCGGCGTCCCTGTGCCCGATCGCATGTAGTCATGCCGGTCCGGCCGCGTCCGATCGCGGCCGGGCCAACTTCCTCGCTGTTCCTCGCTCCCGTCGGCGTGCCGCCCTACACTGCCGCGCCCAAAGAACTAACCTGGGCGCGGTCATGGGAGTGTCCGCCGAACCCTCGCCGCCGGGGGCCTTCCTCACGCCTTCGGGGAGCTGTCCGTTTTGAGCATGGATCTGACCGCGAACCCCGACGTCCCCGGGACCGCGGAGCCGACGAAGCCACAGCGCCACGCCGAAGGGCCTCCCGGGCACCCGGCGGAGCCGGCCGACCGCGACGGCGACGTCTCCGAGCTGCGGCGGTACGCCGAGGCCCTGTTCACCCATCTCGCGGCCGACGGCACCGTGCCACCGCCGCCTCCGAACACCCTTGACGTGCCGGGGCACTGGCTCGCCCCCGCCACCGAGGCCCTCGTACTGATCCTCACCGGTGAGGACGCCCTGAAGCCGCTCACCCGCGCGGCCCAGCTCGACGAGGCCGCGACCGCGCTGTTCCTCTGCCTGTCGCTCGCCGTGAGCGGGCACGGCGACCGTGTCCACGCCTCCTGGCTCGGCACCGCGTTCGGCGACCTGTCGACCGAGCGTCCCGTCACGCCCGGTCAGCGCGCCCTCTGGACGGCCGCCGCCCGCGGCGCGTACGGGCCCGCGGGGAAGATCTTCGTACTGCGCAAGCTCGACGCCGCCGCCGTGCCCTCGACCGCGGAGCCCGAGCGCTGGCTGCGTGCCCTCGTCCCGGCCGAGACGTCCGTCGCCGTGTCGCCGGCGCTCAGCGCCCTGCCCGACCTCGCCGAGGTGCCCTCGCTCGCCGAGCCCGTCCAGGCGGCGGCCCGGCTGTCCCGCCTGCTCGAACGGTGCACCGAGATCACCGCCACCCGCCCGTCCGTGATCCCGCGATCCAAGAGCCCCGGCCCGTGGCCGGACGCCGAGCCGCTGACCGTGCTCCGGTCCCTCATCGGATCGGAGGAGCCGGGCCCGATGGGCTCCCTCACGGGGCACCTGCTCGACGACGTCCAGTCGGGCTCAGACCCGCACCTGGCGGCCATCGCCTTCCACGTGGCCGCGCCCGTCGTACGCTCGGCCGCCGGCGAGCTCGCGCAGGCGACCCAGGTGGCGCCACCCACCGAGATCACCGTGCCGATCCTCGGGCACGACGTCACACTCCGGCCCGAGGGACCGGACGCGGCCTCGCTCGCGACGGCCGAGGAGCGCGTCAGAGCCGAGGCCGCGTCGCGCGGATCCGGGCGCTGGCTCGTGTACGGGCCGGCGTTGCTGCCGATCGTGGCACTGGTGCTCGCGTTCACGGTCTCCGAGCTTTTCGCCATCGCCGCGCTGGTCCTCGGAGGGATCGTCGGCTACCTGCTGTGGCGCCTCAACAGCCGCGAGCAGGCGGAGGCGCGGCGCGTCGAGGCCGAGGTGACACAGCTGCGCGAGCAGGCCGAGCAGGCGGTGTGGGCATTACACGACTACGCCCGCGAGGCCGCCCAGCGGTCCGAGACCTCGGCCGCGAACCTCTCGGCGCTCACCCGCCTGCTCCGCCGAGGTCCGGCGGTCGCCGACCAGCGGTGACGACCACCCGCTCGACCTCTTCCCTCTGCCATTCGCCGACCTCGTGCGAGTCGCCCGGAGCGCTCCGATCTCGGAGCGTACGCAGAGCGAGCAGCAGGGCCAGCACGCCGTGCATGAAGAAGACCGTGAACGCGCGCGTCTCGGGCATGGTGAGGCCGGGGATCTCCACGCCCGGGAACTGCGGTGCCAGGGCCACCCAGAACCACGGAGAACGGGCCACCGAGCGTCGGTCGACGGCGGTGGCGGCGAGCGGCAGAAGGATCACCAGCGAGTAGTGCCCGAACGCCGGGGTGAAGACCAGGAAGACCGTCAGCATGATCATGCTGACGGTCTCGACCAGCCTGAGCTCCAGGGACCCGAGGACTTCTCCTGCTCCGAGACCGGCCGGCCCCCTCAGCGGAACGAAACGGTCCAGAGGAACGGTGTCGTCGGGGAGGTGCCAGCGCGTCCAGGCGAGCAGCAGGCCCACGAGCCCGACCACGCTCCTGACCGCCAGAGTGACCTCGCCGCCCGCACCCAGCCGGGGCAGGATCGAGGCCAGCGACGCGTCGTACGGTCTCGCGTACTCGTCCTGCCCGTGGAGCAGGAACGGCAGCGTACTGGACACGAACCTCCCCGGCTCGGGCGTGAAGGGCAGGGAGAGGAGGACGAGGACCAGCGGCACCGCGACCAGCGTGACGAGCGCCCGGCGCCGCCGGGCGAACAGGAAGAGCAGCGCGAGCGGCACGAGCATGGGCTTCAGCGCGATGGACACCCCGGCGACCACCGCGGCGGCGCTCCAGCGGTTCCGCGAGCACAGCAGCAGCGCCGCCGGCAGCGCCACCACCGCGACCACGCTCCAGTTCCCCACGGTGAGCAGGCTGCGATAGCCGAAGAGCAGGGCGGTGGCGGCCATCCCGAGGACTCCCAGGCGGCTCCCCACCCGCACCCCGCAGAGCCCGAGAGCCAGCGACCACCCCGCCAGGGTGAGCACCGCCAGGACGAAGGGGAACACCAGGTGGATCGTCCGATCGTCGAGCCAGGCCTCGGAGAGCGCCGCGACCGCGCTGCTCGGCAGGTAGAGGAAGCGCTCGTCGGCGTAGGGGGAGTGCCCGCTCAGGAGGGCTCTGGCGGCCTTCACGACGTACCCGTTGTCCCGCATCGAGCTGCCCCTGCGGATCGCTCCCGCGGCGGGAAGCATGAGCACCACGGCCGCGGCGATCCGCGCGGGCAGGGACGCCTGGGTCGTCAACCACGAAGCGAGTCCGTGGTCCGGGCGACGACCCTGGCCATCGTCCGAGCCGCCGGCGGAGCCGGGGCCGTGGTGGCTAGGTGGTCGAGATCTCGACGTCGGCAGGGGCCAGCAGGAAGACCTTGTCGGCGATCCGCTCAATGCGTCCCTCGCAGCCATACGTCAGGCCGGCGGCGAAATCGACCATCCGCGTCGCCTCGGCCATGGACATCCCCGCGACGTCCATGATGACCGCCTGGCCCTCCCGGAAGTGCTGTCCCACGGTAAGCGCGTCGGAATACTTCCGCGGGCGGATCATGATGATCCGTGCGGGATCCCCACCCGACCCCCAGCGCCTGGCGGCCCGTTCCGACGCGGGCATGTACTCATCCTCGTACTCGTCGTAGTCGTAGGGCTCGTCGTACTGATCCCCATCGCCCAGGCCAAGGTAGCTCACCACCCTGCGCACTGCCCCCATCGGCTGTCCTTTCCGCGAGAACCGGCCAGTTTCGCCGTGCCCCGACACAAATGACCGTAACTCACGTATCGGCTGGGGCCGCGCGACACGCCCACGTAGTTTTGATTTTGCACGGTTTTCGCTGCCGTTTCGACCGGTTATCTGGGGGTGGATAGGATCGTCGGCATGCGTATCTTCACCGTCGATTCGTTCACGGATCAGGCCTTCAAGGGTAACCCGGCGGCCGTCTGCCTGCTGGACTCTCCGAGATCCGCCGACTGGATGCAGGCGCTGGCCAGCGAGATGCGACACTCCGAGACGGCCTTCGTGGCGGACCAGGGCGAGGGCCGGCCGTACTCCCTGCGGTGGTTCACCCCGGCCGTCGAGGTGGCGCTGTGCGGCCACGCGACGCTCGCCTCCGCGCACGTTCTGTATTCGACGGGCGCCGCCTCCGGCTCGATCGAGTTTTCTACAAAGAGTGGAATTCTGACCACTAATCAACTTGATCACGGCCGTATCTCGATGGATTTCCCGTCATATCTTCCGGAAGAGATTTCCGCTCCGGCGACCCTGGTCAAGGCGCTCGGGGTGTCCCCGGCGTGGGTCGGCATGGGCCGCATGGACGTGCTCGTCGAGCTGGAGTCCGAGAAGGTCGTCCACGACCTGGCCCCCGACATCGACGCCCTGACCGCGCTCGAAGCGCGGGCCGTGTGCGTCACCGCCCGCGCCTCGGATCCCTCAGGGGACGTCGACTACGTCTCACGGTTCTTCGCGCCCAGCGCCGGCGTTCCCGAGGATCCGGTCACCGGCTCCGCCCACTGCATGCTCGGGCCCTACTGGTCGGCGAAGCTCGGCCGCGATTCCCTGGTGGGTGCGCAGCTGTCCCAGCGGGGCGGCATCGTCCACACCACCGTGCGCGGCGAACGCACCGAGATCAGCGGGAATGCCATCACCATCTGGTCCGGAGAGCTGCACGTCTGAATCTGGTCCCTGGAGAACCGCACGTCTGATCTTCCGTTTCCTTCGCTTCGGCAGGTACGTGCCGTCTCCGACGCTTGGGACGGACGTGAAAATGGTCCATCGCTTCGATGCGTACGAGGAAAAGACCCCATAACGCAGGGAAGCCACCCACAATGTGGATGGCTTCCCTACCAATCAAATATTTGTCCGGCGGTGTCCTACTCTCCCACACCGTCCCCGGTGCAGTACCATCGGCGCTGGAAAGCTTAACTTCCGGGTTCGGAATGTA
>NZ_JBEZFH010000162.1:0-17759 GCF_040649355.1 Sphaerisporangium sp. NPDC049002
GACGCCTTGCGGTCGCCGACCATGATGTCCAGGTGGCAGTGGCTGTCGACTCTATCGTCAGCAACTTCGCTAAGGGAAGTAAGATGCCCGGTAAACCTTTCCCCCGCCAGCTCGGGTGGACCCAATGCCCACCGTAGTGGGCAACCGCGCCGGAGATGACCGGCGTCTCCGGAGGCAGGACCAGATTCAGCGGCCCGCCCATTCCCGGGGGGAGCGGATCGAACCACAGCCTCATGGAGCTTATGTGCCGGGCGAAATCCGTGGTGTGGATCATCCGCACCGCGATGCACGCGACGGTCTGCCCGCCGCGTTCCCTGACGTCCAACCAGTAGCTGTTACAGGGAGAAACGGGACTGCGTTGGGGGTCGAAAGTAGGATTTATGCCGTCGGCTTGAATTGCCGTCCGCATGTGCCGGACCCAACCTGAGATGTCTTCGTCGTACGCCAGAGTCAGCCCCTGCCGACTGAACCAGCCTTCGGATTCCCTGAGGAACTCGTCCAGCGCCGTGGCGACGGCCACCGACCTACGGCCTATCTCCAGGATCGTGTCGAGCAAGATTTCAACCTCCGAAGTGCTTATGCCGTGGGCTTCGACGGCCTGCCCGGTTCGGGCGGCCGCGGTTGCCGCTTGGGGTTGGACTTCCAAGCCCACGGCAGCGAGCTGATCAACCTTTGGCGAGACACCGTGCCGAGCTCCCGCCTCGGCCCGATGGAGGGCGCGTCCAACGGCCTGTCCAAATGCGGAGCGCGAAGATGGGCATGGAGTGTTTCTGTCCTGCCGGGGATCGCACGGGATCCCGGTACGTGAGGCTGGGCACTCGGCCGCCGGCTGCGCCGTGCCCGACATGGTGTTTCCTGAGATCTTCCGGCCGGCGAGAGCGTGCCGGAATCCTGGCGCCCACCTATTCCATGCATTTCCTGTCGAGAATTATTGATATTTCCTGCGTGCCAGCCGATTTGCCCTCTCGCACTGCGGTTCTGCCTTACCGAAGAATCCGGCAGCATTCTTGTGAATCACTAGTGACCCCTTATCGAGGCGCACTGGCAGCGGAACGAAACCGTGGGAGACACGCGGGCGGATGGGCGTGGGCGCCGAGCGCGTAGAAAGATGCCAGGGGTGGCCGGTCGCGGGCGGCAGGGAGCGTTCGGAGTCAGGCCTGGTCGAGATGGCGGAGCAGGGCGCGGGCGAGCGACGCGGCGTCGTTTCCCGGCGCCGGGTGCACGTTTCCCTCCTGCAGCAGGTCGGCGAGACCGTGCGCCAGCGCCCAGGCGGCCAGCGCGACCGTCCGGTCGGCCGGGCGGAGCAGTTCGTCGGCGGCCCGTTCGCGGGCGGCGAGGAACTCGGGATCGCGGAAGTTGCACAGCTCGGGCGCCCTCATCACCGAGAAGTGCGCGGGATGGGTGGTGGCGAACCGCAGGTAGGCGATGGCCCGCTCGGTGAAACCCGTGCCCCGCACGCGCTCCAGCTCGTCCGCCAGCAGATGGTGGCCCTCCGCCGCGATAGCGGTCAGCAGCCCGCTCCGGCTCCTGAAATGGTGGGCGGGAGCGGCGTGGGACACGTTCGCCCGCCGAGCCAGCTCACGGAGGCTGAGGTCGCCCAGCCCGCCCTCGGCGATGGCCTTGAGAGCGACGTCCACCAGGGCGCGCCGCAGGTCGCCGTGATGGTAGGGCTGCTGCCGGGCCGGGTCGGTCACCCCCCTAATACTAGGGAGGTCCCGTCACCCCCCGTGTGATGTGAGCGCTGCCGCGAGGGAGACGATCTCGATCGTGCCCATGCCGCGTCCACGCCTCTCAGCTCGCCAGGTCGACACCGCTCTCATGGCCCAGTCCGCTGCGGAGGTAGGCGAGAACGGCGAGGACGCGGACGTTGACGTCGGCGCGCCCTTCGGCGTCGGCGAGACCGAGCTTCTGGGAGATGGCGGTGATCCGCTTCTCGACGGTCTTCACGCTGTAGGCCAGGCGTCCGGCGATGGCGACGTTCGAGTAGCCCTCGGCCACCAGCGACAGGACCTGGCGCTCGCCGGGAGTGAGGCGGTGGAGGAGATCGACGGTGCGCCGGCGCTCCACCAGCCGTCCGACGACTTCCGGATCGATGACGACATGGCCATGGGCGATGCGGTCGATCGCTTCGAGGAGGGCACGCGCGTCCGGGACCCGGTCCTTGATCAGGTACCCGACGGCACGGTGCGCGGTCGACAGCAGCCGCATGGCGTAAGCGGTCTCCGCGTAGTGGGACAGGATCAGCAGCCCTATGCGGGGATACCGGGCTCGGAGGATCTCGGCCACGCGCAGCCCCTCGTCCCGCTGCCCGGGCGGAAGGCGGATGTCGAGGATGACGAGGTCAGGGGGGGCGTTGTCGACCAGACGCATCAACTCTTCCACGGTGGCGGCCTGGCCGGTGACCGTGAGCCCGTTCTCGCTGAGCAACTCGCTGAGGACCTGGCGGAACAGGCCGGAGTCTTCGGCGATCATTATGCGCATGGCAGCTCCACTATCACTCGCGTTCCCCCGGCGACGGGGCTTTCCAGCCGAAGGACGCCGGACAGCGCTTTGACCCGCTCGCCCAGTCCACGCAAGCCCGAGCCCTTGGTGGCGTCGGCGCCGCCGACGCCGTCGTCGGTGACCTCGATCGACAGGCGCCGGTCGCGCCGCTCGACTTCGACCTCCGCCCGCGTGGCGTTGGCATGCTTGTACGTGTTGCTCAGCGCCTCGGCGATGATGAAATAGGCTGACTGTTCGACCTGTCGCGGCCAGCGCGCCGCAGGGACCCTCACCGTCACCGGGATGGGTGCGCGCTCGGCCAGTTCGTCCAGGGCGACGCTCAGCGTCTGCTCGGCGAGGGCCGCGGGATAGATCCCCCACGCGGTCTCGCGCAGCTCCCTGACGACCTCGGCGAGCTGCGCGGCGGCGTCGGAGAGCCGCGGGTCGGCCGGGTCTCCCGGTGCCCTGTTCGCCGACCGCCGGACCATGATGGAGATCGCCAGCAGCCTGTGCTGCACCCCGTCATGGAGATCCCGCTGGATGCGGCGGCGCTCGGCGTCGACCGCACCGACGCGGCGGGCATCTGAGACCCGGACCTCGTCAAGCGCCCTGTGAAGCTCCTCGCTCAGGCGGGCGTTGTCGAGGGCCAGCCGCGCGGCCGCGACCGCCGCGCGCGAGGCTCGCGCGTGAACGACGCCGATGACGAGGGCGGACGCGGCGACGAGCAGGATCATTGATATGATCATGAATCGCCCCGTCGAGCCGGCCGTGTGGGGAGCACCCAGGCCGCTCCAGATCGGGCTGTCATGCGACGGAGTCTCCGCGAGCCGCCTAGTCGCTCACTTAAGACGCGGCTTGTCCCCCGGCCCCCGGACGGCGGCTGGATCTCCCGGACTGGTCGTCGGGATATCCCTCAGCGGGTATAGGGCATCCCCCCTTGGCGTTCCTGGCGCGGAAAACGAGGCTGTGCATCGTAGATAGGGCGGGACCGAAACCGTCCGAAGAACACCGAAAGGAGTCGATGACAATGGACACTCAGCGCGAGACCATCGTCGCGGTCGTGGAGAGCATGGTCGTCGAGGAGGCGGAGTTCGTCCCCGCTCTTCTCCAGGACTGCTGACCGCTACCCGGTCGAACCGCGGGGCCCTGCCGTCGCAAGGCGGTCCGGGGCCCCGCCCTCCTTCGGACGCCATGCGGGCGTGCATCCGCCCCCGGGAGAAGAGCAAAATGGAACTGACGGTTTCTCCATCACTGAGGTTGCTACCGCCATCGGACCTCACGGCCGGCTGCTGGTACGCGGAGGATTCGGCCGAACCCAAACGCTGGCGCATCGAGCTTCCCGCCGCTGCCTGCCTTCTGATGTGTTTCGCGGGCAGGGATCGTGAGACCCTGGCCGGCGACGTCGCGTCGAAGACCGGAATAGGCCGGGCAGAGGCCGACAGGCTGATCGAGACCCTGCTCGGCATCGGTTTGATCAGGGACGCCGCCGCTCCGGCCGCCGAGCGGCAGGAACGCTTCGACAGAGTTCAGCGTCAATGGAGCGAGTACGGCTGGGTCGAGGCCGCAGAATACCACGCCGGCACATATGACTACCCCTTCCTGGACTACGCCGAAGGGGGCCGGATAATCGACACCGCGCGAATGCGGCAGTACGTCGAGCAGGAGCCGGACGACATCCGGTACAAATACTACGACGGCGCGCCTCGGCTGGATCTTCCCACCCCGTCGCCCGAACTGGCTCCCGGCTCTCTGGCCGACGCCCTCATGCCGGCTCCCCATCGCGCGCTCGACAAGGACGGCCTGTTCGCGATCCTCTCGCTCACCTTCGGTGAGATAGGGAAGATCCAGAACGGACGCTGGCAGCGTGTCCCCATGATGCGCCGGACAAGCCCCTCGGGAGGGGCGCGGCATCCCTGTGAGGGGTACGTCATCGTGTTCGACGTCCCAGGAGTCGAACCGGGGACCTACCACGTCCTGCCGGAGGGCCCTGGGCTGGAGACCGTACGCACGGACGTCCCGAGCCCGGTGGAACTCGCCAGGATGTTCCCCGTGGAGTACCACCGGCTCGAACACGCCTTCTCCGCCGTCATCGTGCTCTCCTGCGTCTTCTCCCGGAACATGTATCGATATCGAGAGCCGAGGACGTTCCGCACCGTTCACAACGACGTGGGTCATCTCGCCGGCACCGCCGCGATGGTGGCGACGTCCATGGGTGTGCGCTCCTTCGTGGAGTACATAGGGAACGACGTCGAGATCGAACGGTTCCTCGGGCTCGACGGACTCTCCGAGGGATTCATGCTGACCATCTCCCTGACGACTCCCGACGTCAGCCCGCAGGCGAAGAACGAGCGCATGGACCTCCTCGCCCTGAGCAGGAGCGAGCTCGCCGAAGGAGGCCGGCAGTGACCGAGAACTCTGTGGTGACACCCGACGGGCAGGAGCTCTGGCTCCCGCTTGTCGCCATTCGTCCGGGCCACGAGCCCGGACGTGCCGTCATCAGCGACCCGATCAATCACCGGCGGGCCTCTGTCGACGCCGAGAGCCTGGTCAACGCCCTGCTTCCCTCGCCCGGCCGGCCGGAAGACGCGGATCGCGCCGAGAGGCTCACCGCCGAGTTCGAACGGCGGGGCTGGCTGCCCGCCGGTGAGCTCGCACCGGACCGGCTCGCCCTGCTGCGGCGCTGGTGGGCGCGTGGGTGGCACCCGTCGCTGAGCTACTACCTGTGGTCCCGGCATCACAACTTCAGGGACAAAGAGGATCCGCAAGCAGTCGTCCGGCGTTCGGCGTTGGGCGAATACCTGCGGAAGGGGGCGCCCGCGCCCCGGGTGAAGCCGGAAGGGGTCCGCGTCCCGCTGCCCGCCCCACCGGCGCCGCCCGCGGACCACGCGATCGGGCGACTGCTCATGGCCCGCCGTACGGTGCGAGGCTATTCGCCGGACCCTGTGGGCATCGACAAGCTGAGCGGTGTCCTGCGGCACGGACTCGACGACATCCGCGTGCTTCGGGAGCTGCCGAAGGACGAGCCGCTGAACTGGCTGCGGTCACACGGATCCCCGTACGACTTCTACGTCGTCAACTACGCCGCCGAGGGGCTGGATCCCGGCGTCTATCACTACTCGCTGGACGAGCATGCCCTCACCACCGTCGCGCGTGGCGACTACCGGGCGGAGATGGTGAAGATCCTCGTGGGGATGCGCGCGCCGGAGACGGCCTCGTGGACCTTGGTGATGGTCGCGGACTTCCAGCAGTACCAGTGGCGGTACCGCCACGAGAGAGCGCTCCGGCACATCTACATGGGGGCGGGGCGGATCGCGCAGCGCCTCATCCTGGTCGGCTCCGCCTTCGGCCTCGGATCGCTGCCCACTCCCGCGACCCGCGACCAGGACACCTGCGACCTCCTCCGCCTCGACCCCGTCCGCCAGACCCCCGTCTACACGCTGACCATGGGGCCGGCCCGCCTCTCAGGAGACAAGGATGACTGAGACCACCGTCCGGCTGCAGGCGAGCTGGACATGGAAAGAGGAGGGGGACGACGTCGTGGTGTCGTCCCCCCTCCACCCGAAGCGGCTGCGGGTCCGGGACGGGGACCGGTCGGCCCGGCTCGTCCTGCGCCGGCTGAGTGAGGGCGTGCTCGTTCCGGACGGGTGTGAGGTCGGCGAGTCCTTCACCGAAGTGGAAGGACCGTTCGCGTCGGCGCTCCTTGGGCGGCTGGAGGAACTGGGCGCGGTCGTGCGGCGGGTGTCCGGCGACGACGTCATGGCACTGTCCGGAAAGGACCTCTACGACCGGCAGATCCGGTTCATGAGCTACTTCGAGACCGAAGCGATCTCCGGCATCCAGATGAACCGCAGGCTCCAGGACGCCTGCGTGATGGTGCTGGGCATGGGCGGGCTCGGCGGCTGGATAGCACTTCTGCTGGCCAGACTGGGCGTGCGGCGCATCGTCGGCGTGGATCCCGACCGCATCGAACTCAGCAACCTCCACCGGCAGGCCCTGTACGGGCTCTCTGACGTGGGGCGTCTCAAGGTCGAGGCGGCGGAGTCCGCGCTGCGGGCGGCCGACCCCGATATCCAGTACACGGGGCTGGACCTGTGGATCAACGAGCCCGACGATCTCATTCCGTTCCTCGACGGTGTGGATCTCGTCATCAACGCGTTCCCGTACCTGCCCTCGTTCGGTAACGCGCCCGGAGCGGCGGCCGAAGCGGCCCTCGTCGCCGGCGTCCCGGCCCTGAACATGCCCATCACGCATGGCGTCGGGCCGCTGACCGTGCCGGGCGAGACGGCATGCGTCCGCTGCGCGTGGCCGATGCTGCTCTCCGACTACCGCGTCGGCGAGGACAACTCCGTGTCCAACCCGCTGTGGGCGGGCAAGGGGTTCCTCGCGGCGCTCGCGCCGCGTCAGGCCATCTCCGCCGGCGTCGCGGTCTGGGAGGCCACGCGGTTCCTCAGCGGCATGGACCACGCGCGCACCCTTGACGGCCTGGCCGTCTTCGACGTGGCGGACTACGGCGGCCACAGGTTCGTGGAGGTGGAAAGGAAGCCGGACTGCGAGCTGTGCGGCACAGCGGTCCTGAAGCGGGACCGGCGGCCCGCGGTGCCCGAGTGGAGCGAGTCGTGAGCGACGCCGGAACGGATGTCGTCCCGCAGGCCGATCCCATCGACGTCGTACTGGCGCGCGACGGGATCTACCGGTCCAGCGCGGAGGAGATGCCGCTCAGCCGTGCCGAGCTGATCTGGCGGGCGGTGCGGTCGCAGCGCGAGACGAACGACGCCTACGACCGCTACTGCGTACGCCAGGGCCTGCCCGACCGGGATGATCCGGAGCTCCCTCTCGATCGCGTGCCCCTGTTGCCCACGGTCCTGTTCAAGCGTGATCCCGCGCTCGTGCTTTCCAAGGGAGGGACTCCGCCGCTGACGGACACGACCAGCAGCGGCACCCTCGGCAGCATCTCCACCGTCCCGCGGTGCGACGCCACGCTGATGCGATTCTTCGGGACGGTGGCCATCGGCGACCGCGAGATCCTCGGTTCCGAGACGTTCGACCGGGCGGTGTTCAACGTGGGTCCCACGATCCACGACACTCCCAACCTCTGGATCGCCATGGTGATGGCCGGCGTCGGCGTCATCATGCCCAGCCGTTCCTACCTGGACGAAGACCGCCTGCTGGCCGAGGAGCTCGCGCGGGACCTGCATCGGGACGGCCGGGACCGCAACGTCCTGCTGGTGGGCCCGCCGCCGCTCCTGCTCGACCTGGCCCGGGTCGCCGCGCACGACACCCGCCTGCGGCTCGGGCCAGGCTCCCAGGTGCTGACGATAGGCGGCTGGAAACGGCGCAGCGGGGAGATGGTGGAGAAGGCGGCCTTCCGGAGCCTGATGGCCGACGCGTTCGGGCTGGAGCGCGACGACCAGGTGCGCGACACCTACAACATGGTGGAGCTGAACTCGGTGCTGTTCGAGTGCGCGCACCACGCCCTCCATGTGCCGCCCTGGCTGGCGGCGATGGCCCGGGATCCGCGGACGCTCGCCGTCCAGCCGTCGGAGGCCGGCGGCCTGCTGTCGTTCCTCGACCCGACCGCTGTCAGCTATCCGTGCTTCATCCTCACCGACGACTTCGGCTCCGTGACGTACGACGCGCACTGCGCCTGCGGGATAGCCGGCGACACGGTGACGATCGAACGCAGGGTCAACCGGGTCGAAAGCCGTGGATGCGCGCTCAAGCTCGATGTGGAAGGACGAAGCTCGTGAACGACGAGACGCACGTCTTCGAGGTCGAGGGGGATCCGGTCACGATAACGGTCGACGCTCCCGCCGGGCCCGAACGCGGCACGGTGATGATGCTCGCCCCCTTCGGGATGAACTCCGACTCCCTCTTCGCCCCCGCTTACGTAATGGCCCACAACGGGCTCCGGGTGCTGCGTGTGGATCCTCGCAACGCGCCCAACGGCACGGCCGGGGCGGTGCGGGGACTGAGGCTGTCCCGCCTGTCGCGCGACGTCGGGGAGGCCATGGACCGCTTCGCGCCCGACGCCCTGTTCGCGATGAGCCTGTCGGTGCCCGCAGCCGTCAGGGCTCTGCGCGGCCGCGGCGACGTGCGCGCCGCCAGCTTCGTCGTACCGGTGGTCAATGTACGTGCGACCGTGCGGGCCGTGTGCGAGGAGGACTGGTTCGACCGCGCCGAATCGGACTCCGAGACGGAGACCGTGCAGGTGCTCGGGCACACGATCGACATCGACCTGGTGCGCGACGGCCGCCGGCACCGATTCGAGACTCCTGACGACACCCGTCGTGACCTCGCCGACGTGCCCGCCAGGGTCTCCTTCGTCGCCGGTGATCGCGATCCTTGGGTGGACATCGCCGAGGTACGCGCAGTGGCGGCCTCCACCGGCGCCGACGTCGCCGAGATTCCGGCTGCGGGCCACCTGCTCTATCGCAACCCGGTCCTGGCGATGCGGTTCTTCGAGCGAGCCGCCGGATACCTGCTCGACGTCATCGCCCCGGACGCGCCTCCTGTGGCCGTCCCCCCTTTCAACGAGATCGTCAGAACGCTCCAGAGGACGCGGCGCGCGCTGCGGACATCGGACGCGCCGGCCGACGGCGGCGCCCCCGAACGCGCCGGCTCTGCGGCCTGAAGACCGGAGGCGAGTCACCGCGATGAACTACGAGACGCTGGACATCCCCATGATCCTCAATGGGGAACTGATCCACCCCGACCAGGCGGACGAGGTGCGGGTGCTGACCTACGAGTCGGGTGTACGGGTACGGACTCCTCGTCCGTCACACGAGCACGTCGCCCAGGTCGCGGGAGCCCGTCAGACCATCGGCCGCCGCCTGGCCGCCCTGAGCACCGACGAGATCACCTGCTTCCTCGGTGCCGTGAGCGACGAATGGTTGTCCGGACAGTCGGAGGGACGCCGTTTCGCCGAGAAGTACGGCCACCGGGTCACCGGATACGCGCCCGGCATGATGACCGAGGACTACATGACCATCGGCCACTTCATGAACCAGAGGTTCCACACCTACGATCAGATCGCCGCGGAGTTCGGCAACGAATGGATCCTCGACGAGTGGGTGCCGCACCAGCTCTGCCACATCAGGGCCTTCCCTCGAGGGCTGGTCGTCCAGTACCTCGTCGGCAACCTGCCGCTCTCCTCCCTGTACAGCCTGCTGCGCGGGGTCATCACCCGCAACCTGACGCTGGCGAAGCTGCCGTCGCGCGACCCCGTGAGCGCCTACGGGCTCGTCCGGACGATGCTCGAAGTGGACCCCGGCCATCCGGTCAGCCAGTCGCTGTCCCTGTTCTACTGGCCCCAGGACGACCCGATCGGTGACCTCGCCCTGAAGGAGGCCGACTCGGCCTGCGTCTGGGGAGGCGCGTCGGCGGTCGAGTACGTCAAACGCCACGTGCGCGAGGGCGTGCCTGTGGCCGAGTTCGGGCCCAAGTGGAGCGCGGCGGCGATCGATCTCACCGCCTGCGATCCCGACGAGGCGGCCTACCGGCTGGTCGAGGACGCCTGCTTCTACGACCAGGAGGCGTGCTTCAACACCCAGCGCGTCTACGTGCGCGGCGACATGACCGAGTTCGTCGACCGGCTCGCCGTCCACCTGGAGCGTTTCTCCGCCCGTTTTCCGCTGGGGGGGGCCAACCGCGACGCGCTCGCCCATCGCTCGGCCACCACACTGGAGGCCGGCTACCTCGGTCTGGCGACGCGGTCCGGGCACGATTGGGCGATCATCGTCGCGGATGGCGACGAACCCTCCGCGCACCCGTTGACACGCACGCTCATCCTCCATCCGGTGCGGCAGTGGGAAGAGGTCACCCAGCTGCTCGACGCGCGCTCGCAGACCATGAGCATCTTCCCGCCCGAGCTGTCACGGGAATACGGGACCCAGTGGGCCGCCGCGGGCGCGGACCGGATCACCGACCTGGGCTGGGCGCGCATGCCCCGGGCCGGTTGGACGCACGACGGGGTCTACGGCATGCATTCCATGGTGCGCCTTGTGGTGGTGGAGCGTCCACGGGAGGAGTTCGGCAAGTACTACCCCCGCCCGGAGGACTACTCCGGCTGGCAGCGCAAGCACTTCGCGGGTGAGCAGTGGTGGGCCACCCCCTGGTTCATGCGCGGCGGATCCCCCGCGGTGCAGGAGACGGCCGGCGAGGTTTCGAGCCTGTGAGCGAGCCGCTGTCCGAGGAGCGAACCCTGCCCGCCGTCCAGCTCGATCCGCACGGCGGTCAGGACCGTCCGGTCACCATCGGCGTCGCCGCCGGCGGGACCGTGAGCCTGACGCCCGGCCCGTGGACGCCCGGCGAGGAGGTCGCGCACTGGGTGATCCCCGGTGTGGCCGACGCCCACGTGCACGTCACCGGAATGCCCCAGGAAGCGGCCGCCGGCTTCACGGCGGCAGGCGTGCTCACGGTGCGCGACCTCGGGGGCAAGGTCGCGCACACACGCGCCTGGGGCGGCGCCGAGGGGCCGCACGTCGTGTCGTTCGGCGGGCAACTCGACCAGGCGCCTTTGCACCCGCACCTGTCGCCCGCGCTGGGCGCGACGGGGATCCGGCACTTCGGGGAGATCGCCGAGCATGTCAGCGACCTGACCGCCGGCGGGGCGGCGGGCATGAAGCTCTATTACGGTTTCCCCCCCGAACTCGTCGAGCCGGCCGTACGCGCCGCCCACGAGGCCGGACTGCGGGTCGCCTGCCATCTGGGCACCGGTACCCTTCCCGGGTTCTCCCGGATCGGCGCGGCCAGGGCCGTCGAGGCGGGCGTCGACTCGATCGAGCACATCCACTCCCTCACGGCTGATCTCCTGCCACCGGACCTGCTCGACGCGTTCCTGCGCGACATCATCGACACCATCGGAGCGGCTTTCGGACGCGTCTTCACCGCCTGGTCTCGGATCGACGTGGACGGGGACGGCGCGCGGCGGTTGATCGACGCGTTCCTGAGGCGAGGGGCCGTGCTCGTCCCCACGCTTGCGCCGTTCGCCCTGATGGCCACCGAGGAGGCGGGCACAGGGCTCGTCGGGATCTTCAGCCGCCAGCGCGAAGTGGACCGGCACGTCCTCGACGCCGGGAAGGCCGCGATGCTGGAGATGGTGAAGGTCATGCACGAGGCCGGCGTCGCCGTCGCACTCGGCACCGACAGTGCCCACGGAACCGGGGTCGCGCCGGGCGGGAGCACGGCGCACGAGATCCGGCTGCTGATGGAGGCGGGACTGGGGGAGCGCGAGGTCCTGCGCATGACCTGCCCGTCGTCCGCCGTCGCGGACCGGCTCGGCCTGCCTGGGACGGGGTCCTGGACCGGGACGGACAAGAGCTTCGTCGTCCTGAGCGGACGGACCCTGCGTGAGGCGGTTCTCGCGTGGAACGTCGCCATGGTGGTCAGAGCGGGGCACATCGTCCACCTCGCGCCGGACGCGCCATTCGTCACGGTGTCGCCTCGTCCCTGAACCCGGTCGCCCTCGTGCCCTTTGAGCGTCTCCCGATTTTCAACCGGATTTAGGCTTGTTAAGTCCCGGGGTGAGTGAGCCCAAGTGTCTCACTAGGACCCCGGGCGAGCCTGGATTCGAGGGTTGGCGGAGTCTCCGTATATGCGCGGAACGTGAGGTGAAGCGCTCAATCTCGCTCCCAATGGAGACCGGATGAATGCTCAGGCGTCGCAGGCGTTCGCAGGTGTCTTCACCGAGGAACACGAGGCCGTCGTCGCCGAGGTCCGCGACGAGTGGAGGCGAAGCGGCCTGTCGACGGATCCGCCCGACCGGGGCGCCGCTGAGCAGGCCGTACGGGAGGCGTACGCGGCGGCGTCGCTTGAGCCGCCGCGCCGCGTCGTGTGGGCGGGTTCCCCGGCCGGTTGCCTGCGGGCCTGCGTCGATGACGAGACCATCGACCAGCCCCGGCTCACGCCCGCGCCCGAGTTGGAGTCCAGACTCCGTGGTGAGCTGCGGCGCCGGTACCGAAGCCATCCGTGGAGCGAGCTGGAGGACCGGCTCGAAGGCCGGTTGCGCGGCGAACTCGGGACCGGACTGTGGGACGAGCTCCGGTCCGAGATCAGCTCCAGGATCCGGGAACCGCTGTTGAACCAGCTCAGAGTGCAGCTGCGCGGTCATGTCCTGAGCCGGCTCGGCCACCGGCTCCCGTCGGTGCTGTACGGCTGCCTGAGCGGGGTCCAGGACATCTGGCGGGACGCGTACTGGATGGCGCTCTACACCTGCGCCCTGCGAATAGCGGGCATGCGTCCCGACGAGCGCCTGGAGACACTGGTCCGCGCCACCCGCCACCTCGGTTGGTGGATCCCTTCGGGCGAGGCCGTCATCGTGTCCGAGCGGCCTGCGGTCCTCCACCGGGATGAGCTGAGCCGCCTTCACTGCGCGACCGGTCCCGCGCTGTCCTGGCCGGACGGATACGCGCTCCACGCCTGGCACGGAACCCCGGTGCCCGCGTGGGTCGTGGAGGATCCGACGCCGGAGGCGATCAAGGCGGAAGCCGACCCGGAGACACGCAGATGCGCGATCGAGTCCTTCGGCTGGGAGCGTTACATCACGGAAGCGGGCATGCCTCTCGTCACCGAGGCCGAGGATCCGCGCCCCGCCGTCTCACGGCCGACTCTGTCCGACGTTCGCGGACATGTTCTCGACGAACCGCTCCGGGCCCTTGTGACCGCCGAAGCTCACGCGGGGGGCATGTATCTGCTGCTGTGACCCGAAACGATCAACGCTCGGCCGGGGGAGGGGCGGTCAAGCCCCGCTCACGCCGCCGTGGTCCCGGCGTGCGCGGGCCTGCCGGCGCGGGCCTGGACGTAAGCGTGGGGGGCTGCCATCAGTCTTGATGACAACCCCCCCACAAGCGTGGTCCTACCGGCTCAGGCCCTTCCTCATCCGTAGTAGGTCGTGAAGCAGGCGGTCCAGTTGAAGCAGGTGGCGAAGCAGGGCATCAGCTGGGCCTCGTCCGTGGGGGTGAGCATGTCGAGAGCCTTGACATCGATTTCCATGGGATTTCCCTTCAAATCGGGTGAATTCTTGCGGCAGCCCCGCGCTCGTGTTCGTACCGCCGGCGCTGTCGTATATTGAGGCTCCGAGATGTTCCTAGTGAATTACTAGTGAGTGCTTACGGGAAATGATTAAAGAGAATTCACGGCCTATCGGGTTCGCATAGCATATGGTCACCTGAAAATCAGGCCGCGGCGTCTGGAGGCCCCGCGCGGCCGGCCGCGCGGGGGCGGATGACGGGCACTGGCAAGACCCGCGGTGGAGGCCCGGGACCTTGCCCGAGTCGCCCTGGACGGTGGATGGGAAGGAGAGATGAGACGATCTTCCGCGGCGATCGGATCGCCGGCGCCATCGGTCACGGCGAGGTCAGTCGGCCCTCGCGACGTTCGCGTCCCACAGTACGGGCGACATCTTCCTGCCGCTGACCGCCATCGCGCGATCCCTCCATATGCCCGGCCCGGCCCGGCCCGCCAGCCGCGCGAGCTTCAGCAGATGCCGTGCCTCCACCGCGCGATCTCCCACGGTCGAGGCGAGCAGTGCCAGGAACCAGTCCACAGGACCCAGCATGGCGATGGAAGCTCCCACCGATATCCGCCCGCTGTAGGGCGCGAGCAGGGAATAGGTGGCCCCACAGGCCTCGATGTCCCCGACCGCCGCCTGCGCCGCCCCCTGCAGGCAGGTCACCGTGAGCCAGGACCAGTCGAGTGGCGGTGGCTGCCATCCGTCCCCCGCGAGTTTCCGAGCCTCCTCCGGCCTGCCCTGCGCGCACAACATGAGCACCTGCAGCAATTGGTCCATGCTCGGCTGGACCCCGGCGATCGCATCGATCAGCGGACCCGCGTCGGCGATCGTCCCACGCTGGTAATGGAGCAGGATGCGACCCACGGTCACTATCGATCCGGCGTACCACATGCCGATGTGCTCGGCCTGCCGCTCGGCGTCCGCGTACGTGGTCTCGGCATCGTCGAACCGTCCGGAGATGGCGAGGAGCCCCGCACGCCACAGGGTGTGCTGGAAGCGCGGCCACGGCAAGGGCATCCGGTTGAGGATGCCGTCGCAGCGCGCGGCCGCGGCGTCCGCTCCCGGCAGGTCGAACAGCTCCAGACGGCGATAGGTGAGCATCATCTCCGAGAGCAGTTCGAATTCGGGCGTCTGCGTACGTCGCGCCAGCTCTCCGATCTCCTCGGCGATGTCCATGGACTGCTCGGTGTAGATGCTGCTCGGGAGCGACAGATAGCGTGCGTTGAGTATCCGCATCAACAGCTGCGGATCATCGAGCCGCCGGGCCATCTCGACGGCTTCCATGGAGTAGAGGCCGCAGCGCGGGTCGTCGGTTCCGTCGTACAGCTCCTGCGCGAGCCCGGCGAGCAGGCGGGCCCGCTCCGGGCTGTCGTTCTCCGGCAGGGTGCGCAACGCGAGCTCGAACCGGTGCACCAGTTGGAGCTCTACCTCCTGGTAAGGGTCGCGCAGGTTCCAGATCGACGGAGCGTCCAGCGCGGTCAGCGCACGAGCGATCAGGAGGGGACCGCCTCGGTCACCGGCGCGGTCGGCGACACGGATCGCCTGCGCGCGCACATTCCTGGCACCGAGAGCGTCCCCGGCGTCGAGCAGCGCCTTCGCCTGCCGGAGCAGCAGCTCCACGTGATCGGCCGGATCGCCGGCGGACGCGCCGTGGACGTTCACCGCGTGCGACCACCACGTGGCCGCCTCCTCATAGGCCAGGCGAAGTGTCGCCTCCTCGGCCATCGCCCGCGCCCAGTGGGCCGCCTCCTTGTACGCGGTGGGCCCCGCCTCGATCGCGTGATGGGCGATGACGGCCACGTCCACCGCCGGGCGGGTGGCGAGCGCGTTCATCACCTCGCGATGTATCGTCGCCTTCCTCAAGGGGGGGATCTCCATGATGAGAGCCTCCCTCACCAGGTCGTGCGTGAAGGCCATCCGGTTGGCCGTCGACACGATCAACCCGGCCTTGACCGCCTGGTCGAGCAGGTCGTAGGTCCCCGCCTGGCAAACCTGGGCGACGACGTCGGGGTCGAATTCCCTGCCGATCAACGCGGAGACCTTCAGCACGTCGCCCACCTCCGGGCCGGCCGCTCGCAGCCGCTGGTTGACGAGGCTGGCGACCGCGTCCGGCAACGTCTCCAGCGGGTGGCCGTGGGCGAGCATCCGGAGCGTCTCGCGAACGAAGAACGGATTGCCGCCGGTGCGCTGGGTCAACCGGTACGCGGTCTGGTCGTCGATCTCGGTGCCCATCGCGGCGGCGATCCCCTGCACGGCGCAGGCGTTGAGGCCCGGCAGCCGAAGGCGGAGGAGGTCGTAGCGGGCGAGCCGGCCGAGGACGCACTCGATGGCGGACAGGTCCCCGCTGTCCCGGAAGGCTATGACGAGCGTGAGCGGCACGCACCCCCGCGATTCGTTGATGAGCGCCGTCACGTCGCCGAGCAATTCGAGCGTCGCGAGATCGGCCCAATGGAGATCATCGAAGATGATCACCAAGGGCTGGACCCGTGCGGTGGCGACTAGCCAGTCGGCGATGGCGCGGTGGCGCTGCATCTTCGCTCCGACGGCGGAACCCGTCGGAACCTCGTCGTCGAGGAGACCGGTGAGAGCCTGCCGGTCCATAGGCGGGTGGATCCGCGAGAGCGACCTGAGGACCTGGATCCATGGCCAGAGCGGCAGAGCCCCTTCGATCTCCTGGCAGCCGCCCCAAAGAGCCAGATGACCGAACTCGGTGCTCCGCTCGCGGAAGGCCTCGAGCAGCCAGGTCTTGCCGATGCCGGTCTCGCCGCTCACCGCGATGGTGCTCATGTCGCCGCGGTGAAGCAGCAGCTCCATATCCGCGAGTTGCTGGTCGCGGCCGAGCCTGGGCGGTGCCGAGGTCGTGTCGGTAAGGGCGGCAGGGGGACTGCCCGAAGTCAACGTGGCGCGCTTGGGGGAAAAGGTGATGGATTCGGCGTGCCTGAGGATGTCGTCTTCCAGTGTCTGCAGCTCGTGACCAGGATCCAGACCGAGATGATCGACGATCAGTCCCCTGGCCCGGCGGAGCGTGGCGAGGGCGTCGGCCTGCCGGCCGGATCGGTAGAGGGCGAGGGCCAGCAGCCACCACAGCCGCTCCCGCAGCGGTTGTTTGCTCGTCTCGGCCTCCAGGTCGTGGATCACCGCCTGCGGACGGCCGAGATCCAGCTGCGACTCGGCACGGCGCTCGATCGCCACCAGGCGCAATTCGCACAGGCGGTTCACCTCGGTAACCGTCCACAGCTCCTCGGCGAACTCGCTGTACGGCGTGCCGCGCCAGAGCTCGAGAGCCGCGTCCAAGCGGGCGAGCGCCTGCTCGGCCGGGCGGTGTTCCGCGTCGGCGACGAGCGTGGCGAACCGCAGCGCGTCGACATCGATCGTGTCCAGCAGGTAGCCGGGCCGTCGCGCGACGAGGAGCCGTGGGGGCGTGCGCGGCGCCCGCGCCGGCTCGATCGCCCGGCGCAGGTTCGACACGTAGACGTGAAGCGAGGCCAAGGCGGTCGCGGGAGGAGTGCCCTTATAGAGATCGTCGATAAGCGTATCGGTGGAGACGACCGCCCCTGGGGTGATCACCAGCCGGGCCAGGACGGCTCGTTGCCGTGGGCCGCCGAGGCCGACGGTGGCCTCGCCGTCACGTACTTCAAAGGGACCCAGGACGCGGAAATCCATGCCGCCACCTTGTCGACGAGTAGATACACCGGCTGTTTCGGGATCCTTTTCATGCACGAAACATCCATCACTGGGCTTGCGCAATATTTGTCGCGAGTCTGTGACAGAGAACGCGTCATGCCGGCGGGCTGACAGCGAGAGCCGCTGCCGCCGGGCCGGTTCCCCTGAGTGAAGGAGCATGTCGGAATGCGGTCCTCTGCCTCATCCCATTAAGGCTCGGCTTCCGGCCGGACGGGTGCGGCCGCTGGACGGTGACGCCGGCTTCGTCATGTAAGCCTCCCTCTCGCAACGAGATCAGACGTGGAGAAGTCTCCAGTCGCCGACTTGGAGATGAATGGGGGGCTAGTTGGAACGCCTCTCGATGCCGCCGGGGAATCCGAGACCCGCCGATGCCGCGGGCGGCCCTGCCGGTGGTGGGTCACGCGCCTGCTGAGGGGGACCGTGGTGGCGTTCAGCAGGGAAAAGACGGTACGGGCCGTGGCGGCGAGTCCTCGCCGCTTCGCTGCGGACGAATTCCCTACAAGGGGACAAATTAGTTATAAGCGGACAAAAGGAGCAGGACACCGATTCCTCCGCGGTCGGGTGGGTGTCGAAGTGGTGGTCGAGA
>NZ_JBEZFH010000163.1:0-17732 GCF_040649355.1 Sphaerisporangium sp. NPDC049002
AGGCCGTACGCGGGGGTGCTGGGGCAGGACGCGCCGACCAGTGTGCTGGCGATGGCGGTGGTCCCGGCGGTGGGGTACATGCTGACCTGGACCGGGTGGTTCGCCACCGCGTACGGGTACGGCCGCAACTGGGCCCAGGCCACCTCCAGCGGCTGGGGATACTTCGTCTTCGACTCCCTGCGCTCCTGGTGGAACTACCAGTGGATGGTCCTGAACTTCCACACCGGCCTCGACTCGTCCCATCCGTACCAGTCGTGGCCGTGGGAGTGGCCCCTGCTGCTGCGGCCGGTCGCGTTCTTCTACGAGAGCCCCAGCGGGTGCGGGGCTGCGAGGTGCTCGCAGGCCGTGCTCGGGGTGGGCACCCCCGTCATCTGGTTCGGGGCGATCGCCGCCCTGCTCGCGATGATCGTCTGGTACGTGTCCACCCGCGACTGGCGGGCCGGCGCCGTGCTGCTCGCGTACGGGGTCGGAGCGCTGCCCTGGGTCTACTACGCCCTGGCCGACAAGCGCACGATGTTCATGTTCTACACGGCGCCCATGCTGCCGTTCATGATCCTCGCGCTGGTGCTCGCCGCCGGTCTGCTCATCGGACCGGCCGACGGCGAGCCGGTGCGGCGGATCATCGGAGCTTCGCTTTCTGGTGCCTTCGTGCTCGTCGCACTGATTAACTTCTGGTGGCTGTACCCCGTTATCACCGCCGAGATCATTCCCTACGACGATTGGCATCGGCGCATGCTGTTCGACCGCTGGATATGACGCCTCAACCCGCACAACTCAGCCCTTCTGCTCGTTCTGGCCTTACAGGTAGGTGACGTGGAAATCGTCCGTGGTGGTGGTCGTCGTCAGGGCCCAGGCCTATACGGCAGACTGCGGGGCATGCCTGCACCCGACGTTGCCGCGCTCCTGACAGAGCTCGAGCGCTCCGATCCGGACGTCGCCGACGACGCCAGGACCGCCGTCGAATGGCTGACCGGCGCCGAGCCGCTCGAAACGATCACTCAGCTCGACGTGTGCGAGTTCCTCTGGTACACGCTGCCGCTCAAGGTGACCGGCGACCATGGCGACATCGCCCGGGCACTCGGACGACTGCTGCGGCTCGGAGGCATGGAGCGCTACGCCGCCCTGTGCGCGTCTCCGACCACCTCCCAGATCCTGCGCACGTACGACCGCGAGGGCGAGGACGCCGGGACGGCGGCCTACCAGCGCGCCCTCGGCGCCACCGGCGTGCTGCCGCCCGACGTGCCGGAGCTCCGCTGGAGCTCGATCATGGGCCCGGAGGAGTTAGGCGCCCATCTCGCCTGCTCGGCCGCGCTGGAGATCGCCATCGTGTCCGGCGAACTGGAGCCGGCCGCGAGTAGCTGGAAGACCCACGCGGAGGCGCTGACCCGCCGCTGGCTCACGGCGCCCCGCACCGAGCTGGGCGGCGACAACTGGCTCAACCGGGTACACGGCGAGCGCCTCAACCGGTGGGTGCTCGGCCGTGGCGCCGCCCGCCGCGAGCTGGCACAGCCCTTCGAGGTACGCCTCCACGCGCCCATCCCCGTCCCCGGCGGATCCCATTTCGCCGCCCTGCGCTGGCTGCTGGAGACGGCCGCCCGCCCCGAGGGCGTGCCGCTCACCCAACGGCACAACATCGCCCGCGCGCTCGTCGTCGAGGCGGCCGAGCGGTTCGGCTGGGCGATGACGGGCACGCGCAGCGAGAGCGGCATCACCGCCCTGCGCGCCCTGCGCCGCATCGCCGAGCACGAGATGGGGGCGGTGCACCGCACCGGCAGGAGGCTTCTGATCACCGCGACGGGCAGGCGGCTGCTCGACGACCCCGAGGCCATGTGGCAGGCCGCGTCGCTGGCGCTGCTCACCCCCGCGCCCGGCGAGCGCGAGATGGAGATGTCGGTGCGCGAGGTCGGGCTGATGCTGCTGACCGACGGCAAGGAGCTGCCCTCCGGGTCGCTGGCCGAGCGGGTCACCGAGGTGGTCGTGGGTGAGGGCTGGCGCACGGCGACCCCCGCCGATGTGGCCGGTCCCCTGGTGGAGCTGCGCCACCGGCTGGAGGCGTTCGACCTGTGCGTCACCCCCGCCTCCCGGCCCGGCGCGCCGGCCCCGGCGGAGCCGGCCCCGGCCGAGCTGACCCCGACCGGCCGGGCCGCCGCCCTCGCCGCCCTCCGCGGGCAGGCCCTGCGCCCCCGGCAGTACGTCACCCTCACCTGAGGTCAGCGGCGGCGCTTCCCAGGCCGGAGGCGCTTCCGCGGCCGGTGGCCGCGATGGCGGACATGATGTTGTCCTCGGTCACGTCGTGGCCGGTGAGCTCCCTGGCGACGCTGCCGTCCCGCAGGACCACGACGCGGTCGCAGTTCTCCACGAGCTCGGACACGTCCGAGGAGATCAGCAGCACGGCGAGCCCGTCGACGGCCAGTTCGTCGATGAGCGACCGCATCTCCGCCCTGCTGGGCACGTCCACACCGTGACCGGGCTCGTCCAGCAGGAGCACCTTGGGGTTCATCGCGAGCCAGCGGGCGAGCAGCACCTTCTGCTGGTTGCCTCCCGACAGCTCTCCGGCCCGCTGGCCGGGTGACACGGCCTTGATGCGCAGCCGCCGCATGAAGGTCGCCACGATGCGGTCGACACGGGCGTCCGACACGATGCCGGCCCGCGAGAGGCGGGGCAGCGCCGCGAGGGCGATGTTGTCCCGCACGGAGAGGGTCGGGATGATCCCCTCGGTCCTGCGGTTCTCCGGGACCAGCCCGACGCCGGCCCTGATGGCGCTCTTGATCGACCACTTGCCCAGCGGGGCGCCCGCCACCGTCACCTGTCCCGCGTCCACGGGTTCCACGCCCGCGATGGCCCGTGCGGTCTCGCTGCGCCCGGCGCCGAGCAGCCCGCCGAGGCCGACCACCTCTCCGGGGCGCAGGGCGATGGAGATGTCGGTCAGCACGTGCCGCCGGCTGAGCCCTCTGGCCGAGAGGACCGGCAGGTCGCCCGGCTCGTCGGCGGGGCCGCCGCCGCCGTCCACCGGCGCCCGCGGCGGGTGGAAGGGCCTGCCCAGCATCAGCGATACGAGCCTGAAGCGGTCGAGGCCGGCCATGGGACCGGTGTGGACGACCTTGCCGTCGCGCAGGACGGTGGCCCGGTCGCAGACGCGGTAGAGCTCCTCCAGCCGGTGGCTCACGTAGACCACCGACCGGCCGCCGTCGCGGAGCGCGCCGATGACGCGGAACAGCGTCTCGATCTCGCCGGGCTCCATCGACGACGTGGGCTCGTCCATGATCACGACCCGGGCTCCGGCCGAGACGGCACGCGCCAGGGCGACCATCTGCCGGGTCCCCGCGGCGAGCGAGGCGACCGGCCTGCGGACGTCGGCGCGCACGCCGTACCCGGCGAGGATCTCCTCCGCGTCCGCGTGCATGCGGGCGAAGTCGATGAGGCCGAAGCGCCCGCGCGGCTCCCGGCCGAGGAAGATGTTGCGGGCGACGCTCATCTGGGGAGCGAGGTTGCCCTTCTGGTAGATCGTGGCGATGCCCGCGCGCAGCGCCTGGAGGGGGCCGCCGAACCTCACGGGCTCGCCCATGTAGCGCAGCTCTCCCCCGTCGGGCTGGCACACCCCGGAGAACAGGTTGACCAGGGTCGACTTGCCCGCGCCGTTGCCGCCGATGAGCGCGTGGACCTCCCCCTCGGCGATGGCCACGGAGACGTGGTCGAGCGCCCGGACGCCGGAGAAGCTCTTCAGGACGCCCGCGGCCTGGAGGACCATGCTGCTACCTGTCACCAGCTTCCTCCCCGGACGGCCTGCCTGGGCGAGAGGAGACACCTCGTTGGGACCGATGGTGATCGGGAAAGGAAACAATCCCGTAACAGAAAGAAGCTCATCCGGTCACGGCCGATCAAAACCAGTCAAGGTCACCCGAGCCGCGCCACGTGCAGCCGTACGCCCTTGTTGCCCAGCTCGTCGAGCACGTCCCGGGGGGCCGCGTCGTCGGTGACCAGGTGGTCGATCTGCTCGGTCGCGACCGTCTGCACCATGGTGTCGATGCCGATCTTGGTGTGGTCGGCCAGCACGACGACCTCCTCCGCCGCCGCCGCGAGCGCGCGGTCGACGCTGGCCACCTGCAGGTTCGGGGTCGAGAGCCCGCGCTCGGCGGAGAGCCCGTTGCCAGAGATGAACGCCCGCCGCACGCGCAGGCCCGCCAGCGAGTGCTCGGCGGCGCTGCCGACGAGGGCGTGGATGGAGCCGCGCAGCGTGCCGCCGGTGAGGACCACCTCGACGCGCGGCGAGCCGGCGAGCGCCTGGGCGACCAGGAGGGAGTTCGTCACGACGGCGAGCTCGGTGTTCCTGGTCAGCCTGCGGGCGAACTCCTGGGTGGTCGTGCCGGGCCCGACCACGATGGCGTCGCCGTCCTCGACCAGGGACGCCGCGAGGTCGGCGATCACGCTCTTCTCGACGGAGGCGACCTGCGCCTTCTGCGAGTGGGTAGGCTCCCGCGACAGCTCACCGGGCAACGTCGCGCCGCCGTGGTGGCGGTTGAGCAGGCCCTCGGCCTCCAGCGCGCGCAGGTCGCGGCGCACCGTGACCTCCGACGAGCGCACCGCCAGGGCGAGCTCCCTGAGCGAGACCGCGCCGTTGACGCGCACCAGCTCGATGATGCGCTGCCGGCGCTCGGCGGCGAACACGGGCCGGCGGACTTCCCCCGAACCCTCGGTGTCGCCCACGGCTCCCACCTTGTCATCCGTGCCGCACGTATAACACTTGCCCGATTCTGATCATAGTCGGCCGCCCAGGTCCCCGCGAGCCGAGCGCCGACCGCCTGCTCCGCCTTCGATGGTGACCGAGTTCGAGCGTTTGCGATCGGAACCCTTGACTGTTTCCGTTCGGCGGTGCTTATTTGAGGTCTGCATAAGTCCGGACCTGTTCGGTTTTGTGCGAAAAGGCTCGGCCTCCCGTCTTATGCGGAAAGGCCCCCCCGCGATGGACGGACCGATCACCCCACCAGACGTGGCCGCGCGGGCACGTCAGCTCGAAGGGAAAGACGATCATGACCATGGAGCCCGGCCGCCATGTACGGACGGCCGCCGTCACCCTCGCCGTGGTCCTCGCGGCCGTCGGCTGCGCCAAGTCAGAGGAGACCACGGCCGCGCCGGCCGCGAGCAGCACCCAGGGACAGCAGGTCGTGCGGACGCCGACCGGCGAAGCCGGGCCGACCTGCACGCTCGACCAGTTCGGCGGCGAGAAGTTCGACCTCAAGACCGCCACGGTGGGCTTCTCGCAGTCGGAGAAGGAGGCCAACCCCTTCCGCATCGCCGAAACCAAGTCGATCAAGGACGAGGCGGCCAGGCTGGGCATCCAGAAGCTCAGGGTGACCAACGCGCAGTCCCAGTTCTCCAAGCAGATCACCGACGTCCAGCAGCTGATCGCGCAGGGTGCTCAACTGCTCGTCATCGCCCCGCTGAACTCCGACGGCTGGGAGCCCGTGCTCCAGCAGGCCTCGGCCAAGAAGATCCCGATCATCACGGTCGACCGGAAGATCAACGCCAAGTCGTGCGGGGACTACCTGACGTTCATCGGGTCGAACTTCTACGAGCAGGGCAAGCGCGCGGCCGACCAGATGATCAAGGCGCTCGGCGGCAAGGGCAAGGTCGCGATCCTGCTGGGCGCCCCCGGCAACAACGTGACCACCGAGCGCACCAACGGCTTCAAGGACCAGGTGGCGAAGCAGGCCCCGGACATCCAGATCTCCTTCGAGCAGACCGGGGAGTTCGCCAGGGAGAAGGGCCAGCAGGTCACCGAGCAGCTCATCCAGTCGAACCCGGACATCAACGGGATCTACGCGGAGAACGACGAGATGGCGCTCGGCGCCGTGACCGCCCTCAAGGGCGCCGGCAAGGAGGCCGGCGACATCAAGATCGTGTCGGTGGACGGCACCCGCAGCGCGGTTCAGGGCATCATCGACGGCTGGCTGTACTCCGTGATCGAATCCAACCCGAGGTTCGGCCCGCTCGCCTTCGAGACCGCCCAGAAGTTCCTCGACGGCCAGCCGATCCCCGACAAGGTCATCATCTCCGACCGGGAGTACGGGGAGGACAGCGCCAAGGCGGGCCTGGACGAGGCCTACTGATCGTGGAACGGCGTCGTCCGTACCCGGAAGCGACGTGGAGGAGGAAGCCATTGGGCACATCCGACGAGCCCGTCCTGGAAGCCGGCGAGATCACAAAGCGGTTTCCCGGCGTGGTCGCGCTCGACGGCGTGTCGTTCACCGTACGTCCGGGCGAGGTGCACGCACTGGTCGGCGAGAACGGCGCCGGGAAGTCGACGCTGATCAAGATCTTCACGGGCGTCTACCAGCCGGACGGCGGCGAGCTGCGGTACCTGGGCGAGCCCGCGGCCTTCGCCACCCCGCTCGACGCCCAGCGGTCGGGAATCTCCACGATCTATCAGGAGATCAACCTCGTCCCGATG
The DNA here is from genome assembly GCF_040649355.1 of Sphaerisporangium sp. NPDC049002. NCBI lineage: Bacteria > Bacillati > Actinomycetota > Actinomycetes > Streptosporangiales > Streptosporangiaceae > Sphaerisporangium > Sphaerisporangium sp. NPDC049002. The sequence continues at coordinate 6,449 of NZ_JBEZFH010000163.1, forward strand.
ATGAGCGTGGCCCGCAACCTGCTACTCGGACGCGAACCCCGCAACCGGCTCGGGGTGATCGACGCCGCCCGCATGTACGCGGAGGCGGAGCGCGTCCTCACCGGCTACGGGGTGCGGACGGACGTGCGGCGCCCCCTCCGCACGCTGGGCGTGGGCGCCCAGCAGATGGTGGCCCTGGCCAGGGCCATCTCGGTGGACGCCAGGGTCGTCATCATGGACGAGCCCACCTCCTCCCTTGAGCCCCGCGAGGTGGAGACGCTGTTCGGGGTGATCAGGCGGCTCCGCGACGACGGGATCGCCGTGATCTACGTCAGCCACCGGCTCGACGAGCTGTACCAGGTGTGCGACCGGGTCACCGTGCTGCGGGACGGACGGCTGGCGCACTCCGGGCCGATCGCGGACCTTGGGCGGCTCCAGCTCATCTCGCTCATGCTCGGCCGCGATCTCAACGAGGTCAGGGCGAGCGGAGCGACGAGGTTCTCCCGCGACCACGCCGCGGCCGCCACCGGTGAGCCGGTGATGGAGGCACGCGGGCTCAGCCGCAGGCACGTACTCCGGGAGGTCTCGGTCAGCGTGCGGCCGGGTGAGGTGGTCGGGCTCGGGGGGCTGCTCGGCGCGGGCCGCAGCGAGACCGCCAAGGCGATCATGGGGGCGCAGCCGCTCGACTCCGGGGAGGTGATCGTGGCCGGGCTCCCGCTGCGGCGCGGCTCCACGACCACGGCGATCCGTGCCGGAGTCAGCCTGCTGCCCGAGGACCGCAAGGCCGAGGGCATCATCCCCAACCTTTCTGTGCGCGAGAACATCGCGCTGGCCTCGCTTCCGTTCCTCGCCCGAGGTGGGGTGGTGTCGGACGCCCGGATCGACGAGGTCGTCGGCACCTTCATGCGAAGGCTCCGGATCAAGGCGTCCTCGCCCCACCAGAAGGTGTCCGAGCTGTCCGGCGGGAACCAGCAGAAGGTGCTCCTCGCCCGGTGGCTCGCGATGCGGCCCAAGGTCCTGCTGCTCGACGAGCCCACCCGAGGGATCGACGTGGGCGCGAAGGCCGAGGTCCAGGCGCTGATCGACGAGCTGGCCGGCGAGGGCCTGGGCGTACTGCTGATCTCCTCGGACCTGGAGGAGCTCGCCGAGGGGTCCGACCGCATCATCGTGCTCCGCGAGGGAGCCGTCGTGGCCGAGTTGTCCGGCGTCGACGTCACCGAGGAAGGGATCATGGCCTCGATCGCCGACCACTCCGTTTCGACGGCACGGGCGGATCCCTCCTCACGAGCGGAATCCCATGACTGACACGACGACGGCGCTCCCGCCCGCCGACCGGGCGCGGCTGTTCACCTGGCTCCAGGAGTACGGGGTCTACGCCGCGGTGCTGACCCTGCTGGTCCTCAACGTGCTGTTCACCCCCCGGTTCCTGGACGTCGCGAACTTCCGTACCCAGCTCGTCCAGGTCACCCCGATCGTGATCGTGTCGCTGGGGATGGCGCTGGTGATCGGCACGCAGGGCATCGACCTGTCGGTCGGGTCGGTGATGGCGCTGTCGGCCGCGATGGTGGTGCTCTACCTCGGGTACGGCGTGCTGCCCGCCCTGCTGGTCGCGCTCGCCGCGGGCGCCGCCGTCGGGGCGGCCGGAGGCTCCCTGGTCGCGTACGTGGGCGTGCAACCCATCGTGGCCACGCTCGCCCTGCTGGTCGGCGTGCGCGGTGTGGCGAACGTGCTCGTGCCGCAGCTCATGGAGTTCCGCAACCCGGACCTCATCGCGCTCGGCAGCAGTTCCGTGGCGGGCGTGCCGATCATCGTGATCATCGCGGCGGCGCTGACCCTTCTGGTCGCGTTCCTCGTACGGCGGACCACCTTCGGCAGGCAGGTCGTCGCGATCGGCGGCAACCGCACCGCGAGCGAGCTTTCCGGCCTGCCGGTGAAACGGGTGCTGCTCACGGTCTACATGATCTCCGGGGTGCTGGCGGCGCTGGCGGGAGTGCTGGCCACGGCCCGGCTGCAGGCCAGCGACCCCACCTCGCTCGGCCTGTTCATCGAGCTCTCCGCGATCACCGCTGTCGTCGTCGGCGGCACCCCGCTCGCCGGAGGGCGCATCAGGGTCTTCAGCACCGTCATGGGGGCCCTGCTGATGCAACTGCTGTCGGCCACACTGATCAAGCACAACCTGCCCCAGTCGTGGACCCAGATGGTCCAGGCGGTCATCATCCTCGCCGCCGTGTACGTCACCCGGGAGCGTGGAGCGCGATGACCGACTCCAAAGTGGTTCCCGCGTTCGAGGCCCCGGCCGTTCGGAGCGCGGGCGCGGCGCGGCGCGAGCGGCTCGGCCACGTCCTCCAGCACCACGGGGCCCTCATCGTCCTGGTGGCTCTGGTGGCGGCCGGCAGCGTCGCCTTCGACTTCTTCGCCACGGCGGAGAACGCGGCGAGCATCGTGGTCTCGTCGTCGTTCCTGGCCGTCATCGCGCTCGGCATGACGTTCGTGATCATCAGTGGCGGCATCGACCTGTCCGTGGGGTCGCTGTTCGTCCTCGGCGGCGTGCTCGCGGCGTACGGCTCGCAGGCGGGGGTCGTGGTGGCGCTGCTGCTCCCCCTGGCGGTGTGCGGGACGGTGGGGCTGGTCCAGGGTCTGATCATCGCGCGGACCGGCATGGCGCCCTTCATCGTGACGCTGGCCGGCCTGCTCGGCGTGCGCGGGCTGATGCTCGCGATCTCGGACGAGGGCGCGACGACCTACCTGGTCAAGGACCCGGCCTTCGCCCGCCTCGGGCAGGGGGAGCTGTTCGGCCTGACCTACCCCGTCTACGTCGCCGCCGTGCTCGCGCTGCTCGGGATGCTCCTGCTGCAACGCACGGGGTTCGGCCAGAACGTGTTCGCGATCGGGGGCAACGAGCACGCCGCGACGCTGATGGGCGTCCCCGTCGCCCGCACCAAGGTCCTGGTGTATCTGATGTCCGGCCTGCTCGCCGGGCTCGCGGGCGCGCTCAACGCGGCCCGGCTGTCCTCCGGGGTCACCATCCTCGGCATCGGGCTGGAGCTGGACGTGATCGCGGCGGTGGTCATCGGCGGCACCCTGCTCACCGGGGGCGCGGGCGGGGTGACCGGCACGGTCGCGGGGGTGCTGCTGCTCGGGGTGATCCAGAGCCTCATCAACCAGATCGGCGACCTGACCTCGTCCTTCCAGCAGGTGGTCAGCGGCGGGTTCCTCGCCCTGGTGGTGATCGCGCAGCGCCTGCTCGGCAAGGCGCGACGACTGAACTGAAAGCGCGGCCGGCCGCATGCCCCTCCGGGCGAGCGGCCGGCCGTGTTCCGGGGTTCCAGGCCCGTGGCTCCGCTAGACCCCGGCGGTCATGCGGCCACCGAGGCGGCGGCCCATACGATCTTGCTGACGCCGGTCCTCCTCGGTGCGGCCGGTCATGACCTCCTCACGGGTCTCCTCGATCCTGAGGGCGACGCCGATCGCGAAGAAGGTCGGCGCCCACTCGCCGACGAACAGGCCCCAGCGGTCGGCGCGGGCGAGATCCTGCTCGTACTCCTTGGACAGAAGCCACGTAGCGAATGACGCGCCGACGGAGATGATGCCGGCCGTGTACATCATGCCGGATCGGATTCCCATTCGGTGGAGTGTCCTGATCATATGCCCCCCTTGATAGCGGCGTCTTGACGCTACGTTCCTACCCTTCGTCCTGGCTGGTAACGATAGGGATGGATAAGGAGATTAGAGGTAATTCCTATAGACGCGGCCTTATGCCCGTATTGAGCGGATATATTGGTATTAGGGGAGGTTAGGTGCGGACCGTGAACGCGGCGAGCACGTCCAGGCCGTTGAAGACGGCGTCCTCGACCTCGTTGCGCGCCGAAACGGACGTGACGCCGAAGTCAGCGGGGACCAGGACCAGGTAGATATGCCACACCAGCCCGCTCGACCCCCTGTAGGCGGGGTTGAGCGACAGCGCCGACCAGCAGTGCGCCTCCTCGTCGACCTGCAGTTCCTGCTCGTAGTAGTAACGACCGTCCCCGGGGTGGCGCTCGGGCGTCGAGTCGTACGAGCGGGGGTCGGCCTGCGCGATGACGGCGACGCGCATGCCCTCGTCGATGGTGCCCCGGTAGCTCCCGGCCAGATCGATGCGGGGCCGGTCACCGGCGTCGTCGACCGCGTACGACACCTCGGGGAACACGATGGCGGCGCTCACCTGACGCACGGGAACCCGCGACGCCAGCCGCTCGCAGGAACTCTGGGAGGCGACCGGGGCGGACGGGGGTGACTTGCCCGGAGTCGTGGCGGAGTAGCCGATCGCGGAGGCGATGAGCACCGCGGCGGTGCCGATGAGGGCGGGCACCAGAACGCGCGGCCACCCGGCCGTCTTCCCATCCCCGTTGTCGACTATCGCCACTCAGACCTCCGAGGGACTAGACGCGTGCCGGCGCGAGACCATACGAATATCGACGCCCGCACAAGCGCGGGTTTCTCCACTCTGACACGCCCCGGAGCTTCGTTCGGCGGTTATCAGGTAAACACCTCGAACGGCAAAGAAGACATATATCTTTCTCGCTGGAAAGGAGCCTTATTCGGCCTATCCCCCTACTCCTCCGTTTACGCCTAACGGCTACGGTCGCGCCGGTCGATCTACGACTTGCCCGCTCGGGACGGCTGGAAGGGGATGCGGGCCGTCAGGGCGTATCCGCCCTCGGGAGTCGGCCCCGACTCCAGCCGCCCCCCGGCGAGGGTGATCCGCTCCCACAGACCGGCCAGCCCGTAGCCCGACTCCAGGACCGGGCACTCGCGGACGGTCTCCCTCCTGCCGTGCGGGGTGTTCACCACCGAGACCCTCATGACGTCGCCGTCGGCCTCGCAGACGATCCGCACATCCGATCCGGGCGCGTGCTTGCGGACGTTGTTGAGCCCTTCCTGGACCACCCGGTAGCACTCGTGCTCCAGTTGCGGTGACAGGGCGCCCTGCGGGAAGTCGAGGTGGAGGCTGACCCGCAGGCCGATGTCCTTCGCCTCCTCCACCAGCCGGGGGATCGCCTCCACGCCATGCGACGACTGGTACACCTCCTCGCGCCGGAGCACCGTGAGCAGGCCGCGCAGCTCGGTGAGCGCCTGGACGCCCTTGTCCTCGATGCCGGTGGCCAGCTTGCCGATCTCTTCGTGATCCTCGGTGTCCTGGATGACGCCCGCGTTGAGGACCATGGCGGTGACCGCGTGGGTCACGGTGTCGTGCAGCTCCCCCGCGATCCACCGTCGTTCCTGGGAGGCGGCGTGCTGCTCACGCAGCCGGACCCCGCTCCGCAGCTCGGCGTTCATGCTGCGGTATTCACGCACCCACGTGCCGACCAGCGCGGGCAGGTAGACCAGTGTCAGCGCCCGCACCGTGATCAGGTAGAGGAACTGGTCGGTGAACGGGTTCACATAGTCGGCCACGACGTAGACCCCCGTCAGCGCCACAGCGACCCACTGCCAGCGGCGCACCCTGTCCTCGGCGGTCATCGAGTACGCGGCGAGGGCCAACGGCACGGTCTGCCCGGTCAGCACGGCGCAGACGACCGCGCCGACGATCATCGGCCAGGCCGTACGGCGCCGGAGCAGCATCGCGCCGGCCGTTGCGACCCCGGCGAGGAGCTCCAGCCAGTCCGGCACGTTGGCCAGCAGCGAGAAGGACCGGCCCATGAGCGTCGTCGGGATCGTGAACGCCAGGACGGCGGCCGCCAGCAGCACGTCCCCGATCTCGCCCCGGCGCCGTGCGGCGAACCCAGCAAAATTTCCCCGCATACCACTCATCTTGCAGCTTCTACCAGCAAGAACACGACTCGGCGGCTCACCTCGCCGGTCGATGGGAGACCCTTCAGCGTTGGAGGCGGAAGGTGCGACGCAGGTCCTCGACCCAGCCGCCGGGGATCTCCCAGGGGATGAAGTGGCCGCCGTCGTGGTGCACGGTGAGGTTGACGTGGTTGTACCACTCCGCTCGGTCGGAGTCGAGGAAGCTCTGGACGCGCCGCTCGGTGGTGACGCCGGGTGGGTTCTCGTACCCGACGAAGGTGATGCCGGTCGGGGCTTCGACGACCGGCAGACGGTCGTGGGAAGGGGTCCACGGGTAACGGTTCGCGTTGGCGTAGTAGCGCAGCGAGGTACCGATGGCGTTGTTGACCCAGAAGATCATGGTGTGGGTGAGGATGTCGTCCTTGGAGAAGACATTCTCGACGTCGCCGTGGTTGTCGCTCCATTTGGCCCAGCGCTCCAGCATCCAGGCCAGCAGGCCGGCGGGCGAGTCGCTGAGGCCGTGGGCGAGGGTGCTGGATCCGAGGACGTGGGCGGCGAGGTGGACGGCGAAGCGCCGGTCCAGGGCGAGAATCCGGCTGTGGACGCTCTCGGGCAGGCCCTCGGGGATGGGCAGGCCGCCGCTGAAGTCCCAGGCGCGGTCGCCGTTGAAGAGGGTGAGCTTCTGGCCGGAGCCGATATGGATGGCGTGGAGCTCTCCGGCGTACTTGTGCCCGAGCTGGCCGGTGACCAGGGCTCCGATGTCGCACCCGGCGGCGGCGTACTTCTCATGACCCAGCGTGCCGGTCATCAGGGTGTGCCACAGGTCCGCGACCTTCCAGAAGTTCATGTCCGGGTTGTCCGGCAGCGGAGTGGAGAAACCGAAGCCCGGCAGGGAGGGGACGATGACGTCAAAGGCGTCGGCGGGGTCGCCCCCGAAGGCGGCGGGGTCGGCGAGAGGGTCGATGACCTTGGACCAGTGCCAGAAGGTCCAGGGCCAGCCATGGGTGAGGATCAACGGGACGGGGTCGGGGCCCACGCCGGGCTTGCGCATGAAGTGGACGGGAACGCCGTCCACGCTCACCCGGTAGTGCTCGTAGGCGTTGATCGCGGCCTCGGCCCGGCGCCAGTCGTACTGGTGGAGCCAGTAGCCGACCAGTTCTTCCAGGTAGGCGCGGCTGATGCCGTAGCGCCAGTCGTCGTTGCCGGTGTCGTCGGGCAGGCGGGTGAGCCGCAGCCGCGCCTTGAGGTCGTCGAGAACGGCGTCGGTGACGTGGATCGGCGTCGGTTCGAACGGGATCTTCGTGTTGGCCATGGGGTTCCTTCGCGGGTGCGGACGCCAGAGGCGCCTGTCGCCCCCGGGGGTCCTCGGCATCACGAGGAGAACGTATCAGACATTTATTTAAATTACTTATGCATTTTCCCGCCGGGACGACACGGCAGAACACAACAGGGCTGGTCGGCATCTAAGTGGACATGGAGCAAAGATTCTCTGTACGTGTCATGATCTCGGTGACCGCGCTCGCCGCCGCCACGGCGGCCCTGACCTCGGCATCCGCTCTCGCCGCGACCGCGCCGATCCCCGCCTTCAGCGAAGCGCCCGTCGCCGCCACCGGCCTGCCCACCGCCGGTGACGAGGCGCCCAAGTGCGTCCGCGTCAGGGGCGCGGCCGCGTGCGTGGGACCGGACGAGAGCGACCGTCCGGGGATCTCGATCGAGGACACGGAGCCCGACAAGCTCCATGCCACGGTCGAGTACTACCTGAACGGCTACCTGGGCACGAAGTATGTGATCCACAACCTGGCAGGCGAGGGCGAGATCCGGGGAAGCCGCGCCATCGGCAAGGTCGTCACCTTCAGAGCCGCGCTGTACCGAGGAAACCATCGGATCAAGGCCAGCCGATGGAAGACGGTTCGCGGCGCCACCAAGTATCCCGTCAAGCGAGAAACGCGGGTGACCCCGGCCACCGCGCGGGCACGGTCGGAGGTCTGCACCTCGACGAAGGGAGTCGCCGGCATGTGCTTCGCCGAGAAGGACACGTTCGTCTACGCGTGTGACACGGGCGCCGACACGCGTCAGGCCCGTGCCGAGTACTTCGTCGCGGGCGATCCGACGGCGCGTTTCGAGATCCACCAACTGGCCGGGTTCAACACCTGCGGCAAGGCCGAACATGGCGACCTTGCCATAAGCAAATACCGCGCCTCGGTGTTCGACCACAACCGCCGGATCGCCACCAGGCTGTACAAATACCACTAGGCCAGCCGGCGCGCCGCGCCGTTCACCCACAAATGCGCGGTATTCGTGGGTGTCGCGCGGCTTTGTCGAGGGTATCGCCTAACGGGCCACAGGGCTGCGGTTCGCACGTCACGTTTCGCCGAGTTGTTGTCGTACTTTCGAGGAGATGGCCATGGCGCAAGACCACAGCACGCATGTCCCGAACGAAACGCTCGGTCTCGTGGAGTCCGAGGAAGAACCGAGGGCCACATCGACATTCGTCAATGGGCGATTCCCGCGCAGACGCGGGCTGGTCATATTGGTCAGCAGCCTTGTGGGCTTTCTTTTAACGGTCATCTGGTCGGCCGAATTCGTCGACCAGACCATCGGCGGCAACGTCGCCGACACGCTGCTCGGCCATAACGCGAGCGAAACGCCGATCGCCGGTATCGCCGCCGGTATCGCATTCGCGTTCGTCAGCGGGCTCGCCGGCTCGTTCACCGCCTGCAACATCGCCGCGTTCGGCGCGGTTGCCCCGATGATGGGCAACGTCGGCAGCCGATGGGACCGCCTCACCCACGCGCTGAAACCGCTGGGCTGGCTGGCGGTCGGCATGATCACGGTATCCGCCGTCTACGGCGCGATCGTCGGGTTCGTCGGCACGAACATGCCGCAGTTCTCGACCGCGCAGACCTCACCCGTGGGCCTTTCGCCGCGCAACATCCAGTCGATGGTGGTGTTCGGCCTGATCGGGCTGGCCATGCTGTACCTCGGGCTCGCCGCGCTCGGCGTCGTACGTGACCCGTTCGCCCGCGTCTCCCGGCGCTTCCCCAACGCGCCGATGGTGTTCATGGGAGCCCTGATCGGCGGGTTCCTGATCGGACGGCCGTTCGGGCTGTTCCGGCAGATGTTCAGGGACGCGGCGGAAAGCGGGAACCCCCTCTACGGCGCGGCGGCCTTCGTCCTGCAGTCGGTCGGCAACATCGTCATCATGGCGCTGCTGTTCCTGATCCTGTCGTTCGTCGCGGGCAGCCGGCTTCAGGCGTGGCTGACGGCCAAGCCGAGCCGGATCGCGGTGCTCACGGCGTCGTCCCTGATCGTCGCCGGGGTGTTCACCTTCCTGTACTGGGACGTGCGGGTGCTCGCCCGGCGGGAGATCATCCCGTGGTACCCGGCAGCGCCATGGTCGTGATCGACCTCTCCGCGACGGTCTCGGCCGCCTGAGCGCCGCGACGCCGGGTGCCGGCATCCTTGGTGCCGGCACCGGGTGGGTTGGACGACAGGCTCAAAGCCAGTGCCAGGTGATCCGCGCCTGCTCGGCGGCGTCGGCCAGCCACTGTTCGAAGGCGGCCTCTCCCGCGGCCTTCAGCGTGTCCGCGTCCTCCACGGCCTCCTGCCGTTCGAGGATCGAGCCCGTCAGGAACCGCCCATCGTAGGGAACCGGTCCGACTCCGCCTCCGGCCGGTACCTCCCGCAGGGGTGCGGGCAGATCGCCGGACCATGCCCGTGCCCTGGTCAGTTGGAGGTCCCATCGGTCGCTGAGAGAGCCGCGGAGGTCGTCGACCTCGATCGCGTCCTCCGACAGCACCCAGGCCGCCCGTACCCGCGCGAACCGGTCGCGATGACGGGCCAGATAGCCGGGGCCCAGCTCCGCGCGCATCCGGGTGCGGAACTTGTGATCTCTGGCGTCCGTGGCCATGTGGTCATGGAACGTCTCGGCGCTCAGACCCATCCGCTCCAGCCAATCGAGCATCGCGTCGCGGGTGACGAGGCCGCGCCGCTTCCGGAAGCCGTCCGCGGCCGCCTGGATCTCTTCCAGGGTGACCTGCTCGGCGGCGGCGGCGTTGCGCAGGACGCAACTCCGCACCAACTCCTCCTGCGGCGACTGCCCTGGGCGCGTGAGCGAACGGAGCATGAGCATCGCCTCGGACATGGAGATGTGCCGCCCGTCGACGGTCACCAGATTACTGGCCGCCCAATGGGTCGAATGATCAACGAGCCAGGACGCTCCGTCGTCCACCTGCACGCCGAGCATGATCGTGCCGCCCGAAGGGTCGTCGATCAGCAGGTCGTAGTCGACGACCGGCGAACCGGGACGCGGGCTGGTCACGAGCTGGGCGGCCAACGAAGGGTGCGACTCGGCCCAGGCGGCGGCGGTGCGATGCGCGTCCTCCACCGCGGAACGCCGGCGGGTCAGCCCGCGCAGCAGGCTCACGCCGCTTTCGAGGGCCGGGCCGAGGGAAGAGTCAGTCATTGCGCGTCCGTTTCTCCGGCCATGAGCCAGTCGGCGATGGCGTCGCTGATGGGCAGGCCGGTCAAATCCTCGATCCAGGCCCACTGGCCGTTCGGGTTGATCTCTAGAAACACGTACTCCCCGTCGGGGGTCAGGATGAGATCGATCGCCCCGAACGACAAGCCGAGCGCGGCGACCAGGTCCACGCACCGGAGGGCGACGTCGTCGGGAAGGTTGTGCACGCTGTGGCGGGCGCGTTGGAAGTCATAGTGACGCCAGTCGTCGCGCGTGCGCGGAGAATCCTGCGAGGCGATCTCGGCGGTGAAGACCTGCCGCCCGACCACGGTGACCCGCAACTCCACGGCCTTGGGCACATACGGCTGCAGGATGGCCGGCTCGTGGGCTATCCGGTTGCGGCCCACAAGAGCCCTTCGGTCCACGACGGTGGTGTACACGGCGTGCACCGCGCCGTCGATCTCGAACAGGGTGTGTTCCATCTGCTTCGCGATGAGCCTGCCATCCGCCCGCTCATATGCGGGAACCAGCTCGGACGGATCGTTGGTGATCACGGTACGCGGCACGGCGAAGCCCAGTTTCTGGGCCAGGGCCAGGTGGACCAGCTTGTTGTGCGCCCTGCGCAGCACCGGCTGCCTGCCCGGCAACCATCGCGCGTCCAGCAGATCCCAGAAGCCTTCGAGAAACCACGCCGAGAGTTCCGCCACGCGATCCCGCTGATCGGCGGCTGTGACGCTTTCCGCGGCGCGAGGCTGCCCGGGGCGCCGGTTCCACACGGCCGTCGTCTCGGAAAGGTCGACGGCACGCCCACCTCCGGCCAGGGCGAGTTCGGGGCCGTCGGCTTCGAATCGGACGGTCAGTCGGGTGGCGGCCGGATACTCGCTGGGATCCCACCAGAGAACTTCCGCGCCCCGGGCTTTCAGCTTGGGCAGGACCAGTTCAACGGTGGCGTCGCCGGATTCACTAAGGATCAGTAGCATGTAGCCTCCTCAGCCGCGTGGGAGGACTCGACCTGAGCCGCCCGGCCTTCGCCCGCGTGGCGGGCACCGAGCTCGGCGTCACACGGGTCAGCTACCA
>NZ_JBEZFH010000164.1:0-17706 GCF_040649355.1 Sphaerisporangium sp. NPDC049002
CGTCTCGTACGGCGTGGCGGCGCTGGTCTGCGGCTTCGGCCTGTGGAAGCTCCTGCGGCGGCGCCACCCCCGGTGGGTCGGCATGCGCGTCACCGGGTGGCAGCTCGCCGGCTGGTCGTTCCTGATGGCCACCGCCCACGGCGCGGGGCTGATGCTGCTCCCGATCACTCTGTCGGGCCACCGGCACGCCGCGCTCGCGCTGACCGAGCAGGCACTGCTGTTCACGGCCGTCCACACCCTGGCCATGCTCACGGTCACGGCCACTCTCGCGGTGGTCGTGTACGAACGGCTCGGCGTCTCGGTGCTGCGCCGGGCCTGGTTCAACCTGGACCTCGCCTGGGCGATCGCCCTGATCGGCGCCGGAGCCTTCGCCGTCCTGACCTGACCCCTTGTGCCGACCACGCGGGTCACTCTTCCAGCGAGTCGACGAACCTGGCCATGCCGGAGAGCCAGCGGTCGGGGTCGTCGTACTTGCGCCGGACGAACTCGGCCACCTCGGGGTGGGGAAGGATGTGGAACCGCTCGGCGTCGAGGCCCTCGATCACCGTCTGCGCCACCGCCTCGGGTTCGAGGAGCGCGCCGGACGCCAGGACCGCGCGGGCCGTGAGGTGGTGCTCGTCCATGCCCTGGCCGAGCAGCGCCGTGCGCACGCCCTGCGGGCACAGCACGCTCACCCCGAGGCCCTTGGTCCGGTAGTGGATCGAGAGCCACTCGGCGTAGGCGATCGCGGCCGACTTGGTCACCGCGTAGGGAGCGTCCCCCGGGCAACTGATCATGCCCGCGGCCGAGCAGGTGTTGAGCAGATAGCCGCCGCCCCGCTCGACCATCCTCGGGACCATCGCGCCGGCGGCGTACACGTGGGCGAGCACGTTCACCGAGATGGTCCTGGTCCAGTCGAGGTCGCCGGCGTCCAGCCCGTGGCCGGTGATGACGCCGGCGTTGGAGCAGAACAGCCCGACGGGCCCGAAGGCCTCCTCCGCCGCGTCGGCCAGGGCGGTGACCTCCTCCCGCACGGACACGTCGGTCCGTACGGCCATCGCCCGCTCGCCGATGTCCTTGGCGACCCGGGCTGCGCCCGCCTCGTCCAGGTCGGCGACGACCACGCCCGCCGCGCCCTCCGCCGCGAACCGAAGGGCCATCGCCCGCCCGATCCCGCTAGCCGCCCCGGTCACGACGACGACTTTGTCTCGCACCCGCATACGCGCTCTCCGTTCAGACCGACCAGTCGGTATCCGGAACTTAAGCGCCCGCGGTCGCGCCCGTCAAACACCTGCCCGCCCGCCGTCGCCATCGTGCGGCACGGCCGGTACGGGTCGTACGCGACACGGAGTGAGGACGTCTGTCAGAAGGTGTTCCTCCGGCAGTTGAGGAAGAGCTGCATTTCGAGCGGCTCGTCCTCGGTCGCGGGAACGTAGGCCAGGTCCATCTGCTCGCGCACGCTGAACCCCGCCTCCTGGACGACCGCCCGCAGCGCGTACCTGGCGTATCCGGTCATCCGCACGGGCGTGCCGAGGACGCGGATCGGCGCGTCGTCCACGTCGATCTCGACCATGCCGAGGGCCAGCCAGCCGCCGGGGACGAGCAGCTCGTGGAGCGTGAGCAGCGTCATCATGATCTCGTCGCGGCGGAGCATCGACAGGGAGAAGTAGGCCACGACCGCGTCGAACCGCCCGAGGCTGCCGTCCAGCTCGACGACGTCGAGTCGGCGCAGGTCGGCCTCGGGGACGTGCTTCTCGGCCAGGGCGAGCATGACGGGCGAGATGTCGATGCCCGTCACTTCGCATCCGGCGTCCACGAACTGGCGGGCCGTCGGCAGGCCCGTACCACAGCCGACGTCGAGCACCCGCGCGCCCGGGCGCAGTTTGCGCAGGACCCACTCGGCCGACGCGATCTGCCCGCCCTTGTAGGGGAAGGCCTCGTCATATCGCTCACCGATCCGGTCGAACGCGCCGGCCTGCGCGGCCCGGTGCGCCGGGCGCGAGCCTCTCGCTGTCATTCCGTCCACCCAACACTGAGCCGATTCCTGACTCTCCTTAAATAGAGGGATATCACACGCCAAGTCAAGTCCAGTCAGGAGCGGAGTTGACGAAAATAGGGGGATAACCACGGATCTTGCTGTGTATAACGCAATTGCAGATCGCGGCTCGCGGACGACCGTGCAATTGCCGAACTCCGGCGATCCGGTGTGATCAGGCGTCCGGCAGGGCGTCCCACTCCTTCCAGGAGAGGTCCCTGCCGGGCCAGCGCACGGACTCGTACGGCCACGCTTCGGCGATCCACCTCCGCACGACGCGCTCGACCTCTTCCTCCAGCCCCGGCTCCTCCTGGTCGGCCCTGACCCAGAACGACACGTCGGCGTCCGCTCCGAGCTTCTCGGGCGGATCGACGTAGACGCAGCCGAGCAGGCGCGACTCGTCGGGCGTCATGATCGCGTAGTTGAACGAGTTTCGCAGCAGCGCCTCCTTCTGGTGCCAGGCGAGGTCGATGAGGTCCTCCTCAAGCGTCAGCCCGTCCTTCGGCCAGCCCCACAGCGGGAAACGCCCGCGCAGCAGGCCGACGTTGGCCATCACGGCTTCGTAGTCCTTGACGACGTCGTGCACGGTGATGGGCCTGATCCGGAACGACACGTGGTCGACCCCCTGCGGGATCTCGTGCGTGCGGGGCAAGAACGGCATCGGCGTACCTCCATAGCGGGGACCGCGGAGTGCGGCCCCGCGACCAGGCTCGCGTGCCCGGCTTGCTCACCGCTGAGTCCCCGCTTGCCCGGCCTCCATCACCGATCCCCGGTGGAAGTTTCAGACTCGATCTTCACCGACGCCCCGGCGACCTGCGGCGCCGCCCACGGGAGAACGCGGGCGTTGTCCGCCGATTCCGCGCCGACTTAGGGTGACCCCGCCCTGCGAGGGACCCGCGTTCGGTCCCGGGCCACGACGTGGACGGAGACGGCGATGACAGACCTGTACCGCGCTCGACCGACGGGCCCCGCGCCCCGCGACCGCAGGCGCGGAGCGGCCCTGCTCGCCGCCTTCCTCCTGTGCGCTTTGGTCGTGTTCCAACTGTCCGCGAAGGCCATGGCGCTGGCGGACCCTCCCGCGCCGGTGACGGGCAACGCGACCTACTTCGACGCGCTCGGCGCCCCGTACGGGGGATGCGGCCTGCCGCAGTCCGTGCTCGAAAGTCAGGACTTCGTCGCGCTCAACGTGTTCAACACGCCTGGCGACTACGGGAACTACACCCGGCCGCTGCCTCCGTCGATGGCCGCCAAGATCGGCATGTGGAACAACGGGCTCAACTGCGGGCGATGGGTGCGGGTCTCGGTGGCCGACTACTGCACCGGCGTCAACGACGGCGCGCCCGGCCAGGCGTTCTGCCGCAACGGCTCGTGGACGGCCGACGCCTACAACGGGGCCACGCTGAACATGCTGGTCGCGGACAGCTGCGGCGACGCCAACGCCTGGTGCCGCGACGACCCGTACCACCTGGACCTCGCCAAGGGCTCGCTCAACAGGTTCGCCAAGAACGGCGTCCCCGTCGGCGACATGTACCCGAACCACTGGAACAACCGCCACGTCACCTGGTCGTTCGTCTCGGCGCCCGGGTACACCGGCGACATCCAGATCGGCTTCATGCAGGGCGCCCAGCAGTACTGGCCGGCCATCGCCGTGTCACACCTGCGCGACGGCATCCACGGTGTGGAGTACTACGCCGGAGGCGCCTGGCAGAAGGCCCAGATGAACAGTGACATGGGCCAGTCGTACATCATCGCGCCCACCGAGACGGCCGGGACGCGCTACCAGATCCGGGTGCGCGACGCCTCCGACGCGCTCGTCAACAACGGCCGCGTCTACAGCTTCGCCCTCCCTGCCGGATGCTCTCCGTGCGGCGCCGCGTACACCAAGGCGACCTACACCACCGACGGCCCGTCCCCGACCCCCACCCCCACCCCGACGGTCACCCCCACGGTCTCGCCCACCCCCACGCCGACCCCGACCGTCACCCCGACGCCCACGCCCACCGCGGGCGCCTGCTCGGCGTCGTACGCGAAGCAGAGCGAGTGGCCGGGCGGGTTCACCGGCCAGCTCAACGTGACCAACAGGGGCGCGGCGCTGACGAGCTGGACGGTCACCTTCACCCTCCCGGCCGGCATGAGCGTCCAGGGCTGGAACGGCACCTGGACCCAGTCGGGCACCGCGGTGACGGTGAAGAACGCCTCGTGGAACGGAAGCGTCGCCGCCGGAGGCGTGATCAACCTCGCCTTCAACGCGTCGTTCACGGGCACCGCGGGCGCCCTGTCGGGCTTCGCGCTGAACGGCGCCGCCTGCGCGTAGGAGGGGCGCGGTCAGCTCCGCCCGGCCAGGGAGACGGACGCGTAGTCGGCCATCGGGCGGTTCCGATCCCTAGAACTCGTCGGCGCCGGTGACCTGGGTGATGGGGAAGACGTGGCGCGAGGCGGCGCAGATGGTCTCAAGGACGTGGATCGGGGTGCCGTCGGTCGCGTAGGCCGCGCGGACGATCTCGACGATCCACTCGCCCGGGTCGAGCCGCAGCGTCTCGGCCTCGAACGCGGCCGGGCGGCGCGCGACCAGTCGCTCCTCGGCGTGGCCGAAGCGGTGGCCGAGGGCCTCGATGCCGGCCTGGAGGCTCGGACGCACGAAGCCGGGGTCGCAGATCGGGGTGCCGCCGAAGACGTCGAGGCGGAAATAGCTGGTGGCGACGCGCACGGGGACCTCGTCGGCCAGCAGCAGCTTGCGCCGCGCCAGCACGGACGCCCCCGGCTCGACACGCAGCGCCGCGGCGACGTGCTCACCGGCGGGCTCGGGACCGACGTGGAGCATCCGCCGGCCCGCGCGGATGCCCTGGCGCTCGGCCTCGGCCACGAACAGCGACGCCGAACCCCGGACGGCGGGCTCGGTCGGCAGGCTCCGCCGCACCACCACCGGCGGCGTCGATCGTTCCACTGCTACCCGGCCTCCCCGCCCATCGGACCGCGCTCGGGCCCCGAAACAGCGATACCGCCCTGGTGGGGGCGGTATCGGGTCGAACGCGAGGGTGGAGCTATGGGGATTCGAACCCCAGACCTCCTCCATGCCATGGAGGCGCGCTACCAGCTGCGCCATAGCCCCTTGCGATGCGCGGACAGTCTATAGGAATCCGGCCACCACGCGGAAACCGAATCCGGCAGCAGATCAAGGAAGCGGTCCCGGAACGGGCAGCGCATGTCGCGCCGGAGGTGGTGCGGGTGACCAGCGGGCCGGCGGGCAAGGTCGCCCGCTTCCTCCCGGCTGAACCTGCTCGCTAGGCGAGCTCGTCCTCCAGGTAGCGGTCGCCGGCCGCGTACCAGCCGGTGGCGACCTGGGCCGCCACCACCGCGAACAGGAGCGCGAACGGCAGCGTCCAGCCTCCGGTGGAGGAGTAGAGCACGCCCACCACGATCGGGCCGGCCCCGGCGATGAGGTACCCGGCGCTCTGCCCGAAGGCCGACAGGGCCGCGGTGACCTCCGGCGTGCGGGTGCGGAGCGCGAGCAGCGTGAGCGCCAGCGGGAACGAGCCCATGCCCACGCCGACCACCAGGACCCAGATCCACAGCGTCGACGCCGGGCCGGCCAGCATGCCGGTGAAGCCCACGACGTAAAGGGCGGCGAAGCCGACGATCATGGGGCGCTGGCTGCGGACGCGGGCCGCGATGGCGGGCACGGCCAGCGCCACGGGGATGCCCAGCGCCGAGAACACCGCCAGGCTGACCCCGGCCTGGCCGGTGGTGTACCCCCTGTCCTGGAGCAACTGCGGCAGCCAGCCGAACATCACGTAGGCCACGAGCGACTGGGTGCCGAAGTACCCGGCGATCGCCCAGGCCAGCCGGGTGCGCACCAATGCACGGGGCCCGGCGGCGTCCCGCCCGCTGAACCGCTCCGGCTCACTGCGCAGGAGCGCAAGCCACGGAATGGCGGCCACAGCGGCGAGTGCCGCCCACACACCGAGGGCGACGTGCCAGTTGCCGTCGGCGGCCCGCTGGATCGGGACCGTCGCGGCCGCGGCGAGCATGGTGCCGACGGCCAGGGCCGTCGCGTACAGGGTCGTCATGGGCCCGGTACGACGAGGGAAGTGGCGCTTGATCAGGGTCGGGATCAGCACGTTGCCGATCGCGCCCCCGGAGAGCGCCACCACGCTCGCCGCCAGGAAGACGAACGTGGAGTCGATCATGACCCGCGCGAGCAGGCCCACCCCGAGCAGCACGAGCGCGCCGAGAAGCAGGCGATGCTCGCCGACGCGCCGGGCGAGTGAGGGGGTGACCGCGCCGAACACCGCGAAGGACAGCACCGGCAGGGTCGTCAGCAGCCCCGTGGCCACCGCCGACATGCCGAGCGCCTGGCTGACCTGGTCGAGCAGGGGGCCGACGCTGGTCACGGCGGTGCGCAGGTTGAGCGCCGCCAGCACGATGCCGAGCACGACCAGCCATGCGAGCGAGCGCGTCCGGCCCGCCCCCCGTTCGGGTGCGGTCGTCACGAGCCGATCCGGGGCGAGCACACTCATTCGGGGGTCGTTCCTTCATCTGTCGAGCGGGTAATCGAATCATGGGATGATTGGACGACCTCAAGAGTAACAGACATTCGGAGTGGTCATCCGAGCCCCCGGCCCCACCGGGTCAGCGCTCGGGGCGTTACGGACTTGCAGAGATTGTCAATTCGCTAGGATCGCAACGAACTGGTTCGTGTCGGCGAGGAGGGGTGTCGGTGGGACGCGGTCGGGCCAAGGCCAAGCAGGTGAAGGTCGCTCGTGCTCTGAAGTACAGCGGTGGCGGTGATCTGGATTCGCTGCGACGTGAGCTGGGTGTCGACCCGGCGCCCCCCGCGGGCGCCGAGCCCGACGAGACCGGCTCCGACCCCGATCGGGGAGGGAAGCCGGGCGAATGAGGGCGTTCGCCATCGGCGGCGGACCGGCGGGCGGGACCGAGTGATGCCGGTCCCGCTCTACCAGGCCAAGGCCGAGCTGTTCAAGACGCTCGGCCACCCGCTGCGCATCCGGGTGCTGGAGTTGTTGTGCGAGGGGCCGAAGCAAGTCCGCGAGCTGCTGGCCTCGATCGAGGTGGAGGCGCCCAACTTGTCGCAGCAGCTCGCGGTGCTGCGCCGCGCGGGGCTGGTGACCGCCCGGCGCGACGGGTCGACGGTGGTGTACGAGCTGGCCGGGGCCGATGTGCCCGAGATGATGCGGTCGGCCCGCAGGATCCTGACCGACCTGCTGGCCGACCGGCGCGAGCTGCTCGCCGAGCTTGAGTCGACCGTGTGAACGTCCGCGAAGCGCTTCGCCGGCTGTCCGGCCTGCTGCCCGGACGTTCCGATTGGACGGCCGCCCGCCGCTCGCCGGGCCGCGACCTTGTGGCCGGGCTGATCGTCGCCGTGGTCGCGTTGCCGCTGTGCTCGCCGCCGGCACCCTGGTCGGCCGGATCCCGCTCGCCGCGCTCGCCGGGGTGCTGCTGGCCACCACCGTCCGCATGGTCGAGGTCGGCTCCCTGCGCGCCCTGGCCCGCGCGACCCGTGGCGACGCCATCGTGCTCGTCCTGACCTTCACCGTCACCGTCGTGTTCGACCTCATCACCGCCGTGGCCGTCGGTCTCGGCCTGGCCGTGGTGCTCGCGCTGCGCGCCGTCGCTGCTCCCCACCGGCTGACCGGCTGAGCTCCGGGAACGCCGGAGGGGACGGGGTCCGTGACCCTGTCCCCTCGCCGTCTCCTCCCGCCGTCCTGGCGGCCTCGTCAGGCGAGGCGCTCCGGGGTCAGCGGCGGCTCGTCGTCCCAGCGCGGGGTGCCCTTCGGGGAGACCGGGCCGCTGCCCGGCGCCGGGAGCGGGGTCTCCGGCGGGTACTCCCGCCGCACCGGCTGCGGAGGCATCGGGTCACCGGCCGCGTAGGCGGGCCCGGAGCCGCTCCTCGGGTCCGGCACTGTGCCGGTCGGGGTGCCGGCCGGAGTGCCGGCCGGGGTGGTGCCGACGGGGACGCCGGGGCCCGAGGTGGTGCCCGGTCCCATCAGCACGTCGCCGTCCGGAGCCGTACGGGCGGCGGCTCCGTGGTCGCTGTCGAGAGGCGTCGGCACCTCGCCGCGCCAGCCGCCGGTCTCGAATCCCTTGGACTCGATGAACTCCTTGAACCGCTCCAGGTCGCCGTGGACCCGCATGCGGACCAGTTGCAGCATGTCTCCGACGGTCTCGACGACCCCCTCGGGGTCGAACTCCATCTGGAGCATGACGCGCGTGGTGTCGTCGGTGAGGCGGTGGAACGTCACCACGCCGGCCTGGCGCGGCTCCTCCAGAGAGCGCCACGCGACGCGCTCGTCCGGTCTCTGCTCGGTGATCTCCGCCTCGAACTCACGGTGTACGCCGGCGACCTGGACGCTCCACGCGAGGCGGGTGTCGTCGAGCTGCTTGACCGACTCCACGCCTTCCATGAACTCAGGGAAGCTCTCGAACTGGGTCCACTGGTTGTAGGCCGTCCGCACGGGCACGGCCACGTCGACCGAGTGCTCGATGGTGCTCATCAGGCTTCCTCCCTCTTTGTGGGTACGGAAACCAGCCCTGCCCCCAAGAGCGTGGCCTATTCGGACTTTCGCGTGCGGAAAATCCAGTAGAGGCCGATCACCGGCAGCACCAGCGGGACGAAGCCGTAACCGCTTCCGTACCCGGACCAGACGGTGGCGTGCGGGAACGCGGCCGGGTCGAACACGCTCAGCGTGCCCACGATCAGCACCCCCGCCAGCTCGATCGCGCACGCCGCGAAGGCCAGGCGGCGGGCGCCGCGCGCGAGCGCCACCGTGAGCACGATGTAGACCGCCGCCGCGAACGCGGACAGCACGTAGGCGAGCGGCGCCTCGTGGTACTTGGTGGCGATCTGCACGCCCGCCCGTGCTCCGGCCGCCAGCGCGAAGATGCCGTACACGGCGACGAGAAGCCGGCCCGGCCCGGTGTTCACCGCGGTCACGGGGTTCCCTGCCAGAGCTGCAGCAGCCGGCCCACCATGACGGGGATGGCGAAGCAGCCGACGGCCGCGACCGCGGGCCCCCACCGGGTGCGCTCGCCGAGCGCCCAGAAGGCCGCGACCGGCGGGATCAGGATGGTGCCCGCGAGGTAGCCGATGAACGTCGCGGTCTCGTGGGGGTGCTCGCCACCGATCACCTTGGCGACGCCGATGCCCGCCTGTGCCAGCAGCGCGAGCTCCAGCAGCCCCAGCCCGACGAGCAGCACCATGCCCATCGGCCTGTTCCTGATGGCCACGATCACGCACAGCGCCGCCAGCAGCAGCGCGCCGACGATCAGACAGGTGGCCAGGGCGCCGATCATCGCACGGCACGGAGACTCGGGAACATGGGAGGTAGATTATCGGGCCCCCACCTCGGCCTTCCTCGCGAGGAGCCCCTCCCCGGCGCGTGACCGGGGAGAGGGCCCCGCGAGCGGGTTTCGCGGGATCAGTGGCAGTTGACCAGGACGACGGACACGACGGTGCACTGCACCGATTCCACGTCGTTCGAGCTTACGGGGTCCACGGGGTCGGAGGCCGTGCGCGTGGCCGTGAAGGTGTACGGCACGCCGATGCTCAGCAGCCCGATCGGGACGGTGAACTTCTTCGTCACCGACGCCCCGAGCGCGACCGGCCCTGTCGTGCAGGTGACGGCGCCCGAGCCGGTCGCGCAGTCGCCCGAGACCCCCGAGAGCCCGCCGGGAAGCGGGGTCCTGACGGTCGCGGAGCGCAGCACGCCCGGCCCGTTGTCGGTGACCCGCACCGTGAACTCGATCTTCGGGACGAGCAGGGCCAGCTTGGGCGAGGCGGTGAGGCGTACGGCCGCGTCGGCCTGGCTGATGATGGTCAGCGCGGGCCCGGTGACGATCTCCGAGGCGTAGTTCGAGCCGCGCAGCTCACCCTGGAAGGTCTGCTCCCCCGGCTGGGCGTTCTGCGCGATCGCCAGAGTGAGGACGACGGTGGCCGAGGCGCCGCCCGACAGGGCTCCGACGGGCGCCTCGAAGCCGATGGGCCCGCTCCCGTCCGAGACGGTGGTACACGGGCCGCTCGCCCCGGTGCATCCGGTCAGCGTGGCGTACGACGGGAGCGCGGCGGGGGTGGTGAACACGCGCGCGGCGGCGTTGAGCACCGTGAAGCCGTGGATGTTGGTGACCTGCACGGTGACCGTCACCGAGTCACCGGTGTTGACCTGGGAGGACGAGAGCGAAAGCGCGACCTCGGGCGGGTCGGCGGACGCGGGGGTGGCAAGGAGCGGGGACATGACCATCGCGACGGCCATGGCCACCAGGGCGAGGGGGTGCCGGAGGGATCTCATCGCAGCCTTTCGAGCTCGAAGACCTGAACCCTCCGACTATGGCGTCTGATATCCACATCAGCATCTAATTGCGGTTATTTAGTCACGATAAGTAGTGACCAATTGTGGACACCGGGGTCCCGCCCGCCGCCCCTGCTCGCCGCCGCGCTGTTCGTAGTGGGGCTCGGGCACGGCCTGGTCATCCCGTCGATGTCGGCCGCGATCTACCGCGTCCTGAGGGCCTCCCTTGGCAATTGATCTGAATGTCATCCACGGCTCGCTCCGGCGAAACATCGAGAGAGGAGATTCGCGTCGGAAGGCACTTCACACAGACATCGGGGAGACGTGTGGCGACGCGCCGGCCGCTGAGGGCAGGGGACGGCCCTTTTGAGGCGTGACGCGTCGCCGTACGTCTGAGCCCGTCTGGCCCAGAGATCGCTCAGGAGTCGTCGAGCACGTATGTGGCGACGAACTCGTTGGCGAACTTGGCCGACGGGTCGTACCGCCGCGCCAGACGGCGGAAGTCCGGCAGCCGCTCGTACCGGGAGCGCAGGGTCCCGGGCGGCATGGTGAACAGCTTGCCCCAGTGGGGCCTCGGCTCGAAGGGCGCGAGCCGCTCCTCGATCAGGCCGAGGACGGGAAGCACCGCCGGGTAGTCCTTGATCCAGGTGAAGTGGAAGGCCACGGTCTCCCGGCCGTAGGCGGGGCTCAGCCACTGCTCGTCCGAGGCGATCGTCCGGATCTCGGAGATCTGCAGGACCGGGGCGATGCGATCGCGCAGGCCCTCCAGCGCGTGCAGGGCCTCGACGGCGTGCCGCCTCGGCACCATGTACTCCGACTGCAACTCCTCGCCGCTGCTCGGCGTGAAGTCGGCCCGGAAGTGCGGCAGGCGCTCGAACCAGGGGCCCGGGACGCCCATCTGCTCCGTGCAGTGGACGGCGGACACCCCGGGGACGGGATGCCGGGGGGCCTCCGCCGGCGTGGCCCCGAACAGATCGGGCGCGACCGGGGAGCCGCCCGCCTCGTCGAGGCGCTGCTTCACCCAGACCTGGTTGATCCGCGAGGTCCGCCAGTCGGTGAACAGGCTCACGCTGTACGCGCTGGAGACGACGTCCCCGAAGTGGTCGTCCAGGACCTCGACCGGGAGCCCCTCAAAGACGTACTGCCGCACGTCGAACGCCGGCACGATGTCCAGCGTCAGGCTCACGACCGCGCCGAGGGCTCCGAGCGCCACGACGGCGCCGTCGAAGCGGTCACCGTCTCCCGCGCGGCTGAGGACCACCACGTCGCCGTCGGCGGTGACCATCTCGACGGCGGACACGGACGTCGCGAGGTTGCCGTTGCCCTCACCCGAGCCGTGGGTCGCCGTGGCGCAGGAACCGGCGACCGAGATGTGCGGCAGGGACGCCAGGTTGGGCACCGCGTACCCCTTGGCGTGCAGCCGCCGGCCCAGCTCGGCGTACCGCACACTCCCGGCGACCTTGACCGTGGCGGAGCCGGTGTCGATGTCCACGCCCTGCGGCAGGCCGTCGAGCGAGACCAGGGTGCCGGGCGAGTCGGCGATGTCGTTGAACGAATGCCCGCTGCCGAGGACGCGCACCCTGGCGCTCCGCGAGATCAGGCTCCGCAACTGCTGAAGGGAGGAGGGCCGGTCGACACGCTCCGCGCGGAAGACGAGGTTCCCCGCCCAGTTCTTCGGCCTCTGGGTCAACTTTGAATCCCCTGATTCGGCATGAAGCAGCCGGTTCCGGCCACTGGTTGCACCCTACGGGCACGCCTACGTCCTCGACGATTCCCTACGCGGCCGCCCGGCACGTCCGCGAACCTAGCTTCGGGATACCGGGGCCGCGTGGCCTCGCCCTACACTCGGGCAGGTCTACCGACACACGTCGCAGCACATGCCCGATCACGCGGTACTGGCGGAGGAAGTCCCTGTGGGATTAGATTTGTTCACCTCGGCGGTTCGGCTGAACGCACCCTCGACGCGTCTCATCCAAGTTGATCCTAAGGCGCGGGAACTCGCCTCACTCTGGCTTTTCAGTCCCCCTGAGGACAAGCCGTTGTCCAACCTCGATCGCAGACTGCTGGCCATGCTTCCCGAAGGGTTCCGTACCACCGACCCATTCCCGGACCGCTCCTACAACCAGGCCGAATATCTCCTCGACCCGGCGGCCTATAGAAAGCTGAGCGACTGGCCCAAGCGGGAATTGTCACTGCCATACCGGATCATCCAAGGGGACCGGCGCTTCGCCGACCGTGGAAATCTGGGCGTTCCCTGGCGGTGCTCCACGACGTCCTTCCTCGCTGAAGCCGCCGCCACGATTGACGCGCTCGATGTAGCGGCTGCCCGTCAGGAATTCTCCGTCGTCGAAATGAGCACTCTTGGCGTCTACAAGGTGCACGAGACCGAACCTGATGACGAGGCGTTCAATCGGGTGCTGGGCAGGCTGCGGCAGCTTGCCCACTACTACCA
Source organism: Sphaerisporangium sp. NPDC049002 (assembly GCF_040649355.1). NCBI lineage: Bacteria > Bacillati > Actinomycetota > Actinomycetes > Streptosporangiales > Streptosporangiaceae > Sphaerisporangium > Sphaerisporangium sp. NPDC049002. The sequence continues at coordinate 12,770 of NZ_JBEZFH010000164.1, forward strand.
CCAGCTCGTTGCGCTCGACTTGGACCTCATCATCGCAGTTGAGTGAGCTGGAAAGGGTAGCGGCAAGCCAGGACAAATCTGCGGGGCGTGTTGGAAGGTGTGGCCCAAGCCGGGGCGGCCGCACGGCAGCAGGCGGACGAACTGCGCCAGTGGCGCCACCCCAGCCCCCCGACGAGCCCGACACAGCCGGCGTCGCTATGCCCAACGACGCGAACTCCCTCATCAACCAGCACCCTGACACCACCCCGGGCCTTCCCGGACACCCGCTCTGAGTTCCCAAACCAGGACGAACCCGATTCGGAAACTCCCTGAAACGACAAGATCCCGCCTGATCTCGATGATCAGACGGGATCCCGCCAACTTCAGTCCGGCCGTTTCGAGAACGACCCTGCGTGGAGCTATGGGGATTCGAACCCCAGACCTCCTCCATGCCATGGAGGCGCGCTACCAGCTGCGCCATAGCCCCTGGTCACCGCTCCGGGTGTTCCCGTCACGGCGCTCGGAGAGCATATAGCGACACCCTGCCGTTGACCTAATCGACACCTGCGCGACGCCACGGAGACCCCGGACGAGGCCCGATCGGAACGGCTCGGCACCGGGCCGGCCGAGGTACGGCTTGCGCCCCGCGCGCCCGGCGCAAGCCGTACGAAAGGCCCCTCTAGCTCGCCGCGGAGGCGGATTCGGGCCTGTCGTCGCTGTTCACGGGCTCCGGAAGCGTGCCCGCGTTGTGTTCGAGGAGGCGCCAGCCCTTGCGGCCCTCCTGGATGACCGACCACGAGCAGTTGCCGAGGCCGCCGAGGGCCGGCCACAGGTCCTCGGGAAGGCCGAGCAGGCGTGCCACGCCCAGCCGGATCGCCGCGCCGTGGGAGGCGATCACGAGCAGCCCGCGGTCCTCCACCCGGGCGACCCACCGGCGGGTGGCGGCGGCGACGCGGTCGGCGACGTCGGTCACCGTCTCGCCGCCGGGGGCCTCCCACTCGGCGTACTGAACCGGCCAGCCGGCCGCGATCTCGGCGCGGGTCAGGCCCTCCCACTCACCTCCCCCGCGCTCGCGCAGGTCCTTGTCGACCATGACGTCGAGCCCCGCGAAGCCCCCGAGCGCGGCGGCCGTTTCCTGGGCACGCCGGAGGTGGGAGGAGACGATCAGCGAGGGCCTCAGGGACGCGAGCAGCGAGGCCGCCCGGCCGGCCTGGGCGATGCCCGTCTCGTCGAGCGGGATGTCGGTATGGCCCTGGAACCGCTGCTCGACGTTCCACAGCGTCTGGCCGTGGCGCCAGAACACGACGCGACGGCCACCGGGCTTCCCCTCACTCACCTGCCGTCCCGTTGCCCCGCTGGGCCCGGACCTGCGTGACGCTGTCGGGGAGCGAGATGGCGGGGCAGTCCTTCCACAGGCGCTCCAGGGCGTAGAAGGTGCGGTCCTCCTCGTGCTGGACGTGGACCACGATGTCCAGGAAGTCGAGCAGCACCCAGCGCCCCTCGCGCTCCCCCTCGCGGCGGACCGGCTTGGCATGGGCGTCGATGCGCAGACGCTCCTCGATCTCGTCGACGATGGAGCGGACCTGGCGGTCGTTGGAGGCGGAGCAGAGCAGGAAGGCGTCGGTGATGACGAGCTGCTCGCTCACGTCATAGGCGATGATGTCATCCGCCAGCTTCTCGGCCGCGGCCTCGGCGGCGAGCCGGACGAGCTGAAGTGATCTTTCCGATGCGGTCACGATGTGGGTTGTTCCTCCTGTGCGGCGAAGACTTGGCGTACCCATCAAATCTAGCGATTGTCCTGCCAGGTTCGCCCGGGGGGCAAATATGATTTCTCCGTTCGAACGGTCAGGGCTTGGCCCTCGCCCCGCTCCGCCACCTTCGGCCTGGTCGCGTCCACCGGCTGACCAGGCGGTGACGCGCCCGTCCCGCGCCCGTCGTCGCCCGTGAAGCCCCGCGCGGGGCCGTCATCAGGATGCCTGGTACAGGCCCCGCTTGTTGATGTACTGAACGATCCCGTCGGGTACGAGGTACCAGATCGGCTCTCCGGCGGCCACCCGCTGGCGGCACTCCGACGACGAGATCGCGAGCGCCGGGATCTCGATGAGGCTGACCTTCCCCTTCGGCAGCCCCGGATCCTGCAGCACATGGCCCGGACGGGTACAGCCCACGAAATGCGCCATGGTGAAAAGCTCGTCGGCGTCACGCCAGCTGAGGATCTGCGACAGGGCGTCGGCTCCGGTGATGAAGTACAGCTCCACGTCCGGCTCGTACAGCGCGGCGATCTCACGCAGCGTGTCGATCGTGAACGTCGGTCCCGGGCGGTCGACGTCGACCCGGCTCACCGAGAACCGCGGATTGGACGCGGTGGCGATGACCGTCATCAGGTAACGATCTTCCACGGCCGAGACGGCCTTGTCCGCCTTCTGCCACGGCTGTCCCGTCGGGACGAACACCACCTCGTCCAGGTCGAAGTGGTGGGCGACCTCGCTGGCCGCGACGAGGTGGCCGTGGTGGATCGGGTCGAAGGTCCCGCCCATGATGCCAAGCCGCCTGGTGGGGGCCCCATTCCTCATGCGAGGGACCCTAACGTGCGCCTCCGTGGAGCCACGGAACCGCCCCCCGCCGAAGCCGCGGCCCGGGAAGACGCCCCCGGCAGGCCCTCCTCCCCCCTGGGAGAGCTTCGACCCCACGAAACCGGGCCCTTGTGCCGCGCGCGGGCATCCGCCCCGACGTAGCATGCCGACCATGACCACCACCACCCCGGATCGCAACCGTGTACAGCTGCCCGGCATCAGCTCCCGGGCCTACGAGCATCCAGCTGACCGGTCGGCCCTGGTCGCGATGCGCTCCCTGTCGGGATTCGACTCGGTGCTCAAGCGCACGTCAGGCCTGTTCAGCGAGCGCCGCCTGCGGCTGATGTTCCTCGCCTCCTCCGTGCGCGCGAGCGAGACCCAGTTCCGAGCCCTGTACGACATGGGCCGCGACAGCGCGTACCTCCTCGATCTCCACCGCATCCCGGAGATCTACGTCCAGCAGGATCCCCAGCCGAACGCGATGGCCATCGGCTTCGACGACCCGTTCATCGTGATCAACACCGGCCTGCTCGACCTGATGGACGAGGAGGAACTCCGCTTCGTCGTCGGGCACGAGACCTCCCACATCCTGTCCGGGCACGCCGTCTACGGCACGATGCTCGCGATCCTGACGCGGCTCGCCACCCGCGTGGCGTGGATCCCGCTCGGATACATCGGGCTGCGCGTCATCGTCACGGCGCTGGAGGAGTGGCACCGCAAGGCCGAGCTCTCCTCCGACCGTGGCGGCCTGCTCTGCGGCCAGGACCCCGAGGCCGCCATGCGGGCCCTGATGAAGCTGGCCGGGGGCTCCCGGCTCCACGAGATGAACATCGAGGCGTTCCTCGACCAGGCCCGCGAGTACGACACCGCCGGTGACGTGCGCGACGGCCTGCTCAAGGTCCTCAACCTGCTCGGCACCACCCACCCCTTCGCGGTGATGCGGGTGGCCGAGCTCGACCGGTGGCGGCGCGAGGGCGAGTACGAGTCCATCCTCGCCGGCGACTACCCCCGCCGCGAGGACGACGCCGACGCCAAGCTCTCCGAGGAGGTCAAGGCCGCCGCGCGTTCCTACCGCGAGTCGTGGGCGCAGTCCCAGGACCCGTTCATCGGCGTGCTGCGCGACGTCGCCGAGGGCGCCGTCAACGCAGGCGAGCGCATTTTCAACCGGTTCGCCCGCAGGGACTGAGCACCGAATCCGTGGTCCACGGCCCAGGAGCCCTGGACCGCGACCGGACCGCCACCTCACCGATCCGCTCGTCACGACGCCGCCCCGCACGCGGCTCGTGGGGCGAGCGCGAAAGGCGGTCCTCCCCATACGATGCGCTGCCCTCACCAGGGCGGACCGTGGGTTCACCGGTACGCGACCAGGGGCACGGCCGTTCACCCCCAGGCCCTCGCGCGCCTGGGGGGACTGCCTACATGCCGCCGGAGGACCGCCAGAGGGCCCTCAGAGCGCGTGCGGAAGCACCCACGCCAGGACGCGCACCGCCGCCGCGCACAGCGCGACGAAGCCGCCCAGCACCGAAAGGGCCCGCAGCCCCTCCCTCCGGAGGTCGGGCACGTGGACGCCGATGCGCTCGACCTCACGGCCGACGATCCCGCCGCACACGACCCCGAAGACCACCCCGGCCACCGTCATGGGCCCGGGCTGGCTCCACCACATGTCGCCCATGTCGCCCCCGGCGGCCACCCAGAACGCCGAGGCGGCGACGGCCGAGGCGGGCACCCCTGGCCACACGGCCGCGCTGAGCGCCGACCCGGCCAGCGCGATCGGGAACGACACCACCCGCAGCGTCCCGCGCACCCGCGTGGACCTGCGGTTCCTGACCAGCCAGTGCCCGCTCCACCACGCGCGGGCCAGCACGCAGAAGGTCGCCGTGATCGCGAAGGTCGCGAGCGGCCAGATGACCGACGCCACGACGCAGGGCACCGCGACCATGGCCAGCATGATCAGCACGGCGCTCCCCGGCGGCGAGGACGCGCCGCCCTGCGCCGCCTGGGCGCCGAGAAGCGACTCCTTCACATCCGTCGCCGTACGCCGCGCCCTGCCCGCGCCGCCCGTACGGCGCTCCGTGCCCTCCGCCTTGGAACGGCGCTCCACCGCTTCCGCGCCCGTACGACGCTCCGCACCCTCGGCCTTGGAACGGCGCTCCAGGCTCTCCGCGCCGGCACGGCGGTCCGTTCCCTCGGGTTTGGAACGGCGGACGCGTACGCGCTCCTCTGGGCCCGTCGCGGGCCGCAGAGGACGGCCCGCGGGCGCCGCCTTCTTCCGGGGCGCGGGCGTGGACTCGGCGGCGCCAGCACGTGATCGCGGGCGTCGAAGGGGCGCTGCGGGTCGGCCGTGCGCCAGTTGTGGTGGAACCACAGGGCGGCGCCGTGGTCGAT
>NZ_JBEZFH010000165.1:0-2938 GCF_040649355.1 Sphaerisporangium sp. NPDC049002
TCGCGGTATGCGGATACGGTCCGCCGTCGGCGTGCACTCCGGCGGACCTCGACTGTCTCGGGGGGCACATATGCACGGTAGCCGAGACTTGTGGGCCTCATGGGTGGTCGCGGCCCTTCTGGGAGTACCCGAGCAGGAGGGCGAGGAGGTGACCGAGCGGCTGATGGACGCCCAGCTCGTCGACTTCGTCACCGTCGACAGCGCCCAGCAGGAGAGGTACCGGCTGCACGACCTGCTGCGCGTGTACGCGGCCGAGCGGGCGGAGGCCGAGGACCCCGAAGAGGAACGCGCCGCCGCCATGACCCGCGCCCTGGGCGGCTGGCTGTGGCTGATCACGCGCACAGCGTCCAGGAGCCCTTCGGGCGCCCTCCCCTTGCGCAGGCGATACACAAAGGCCCTGCCCCTGGGCGCCGAGGCCACGGAGCGCGTCACCGCCGGCATGACGGCGTGGTTCAACGCCGAGGCCCCGGCCCTGGTCGTCGCCGTCGAGCGGGCCGCCGCGATGGACCTGCACGAGGTGGCCTGCGAGGTGAGCGCGGCGCTGTGCTCCTCCTCGTTCTCGGTGGACGCCCGGTTCGACGAGTGGCGGCGCACCCACGAGGCGGCGCTCGCGGCCGTACGCCGGGCCGGCGACGTGCTCGGTGAGGCGACCCTGCTGGTGGGGCTCGGCCAGTTGCGCAACAGGCAGGACCGGTACCTTGAGGCGCGGCGGTTCTTCCACGAGTCGCTCCCCCTATTCCGCAAGGGCGGAGACGCCCACGGGGAGGCGATCGCCCTCGCCGGCATCGGCACCGCCTGCCGCGAGGAGGGCGACCTGGACCAGGCGCTGCCCCACCTGGAGCTGGCCGGGGCGGCCTTCGAGGAGCTCGGCGACGACTCGGGGACCGGCTACGCCAAGAGGCTGGCCGGATCGGTGTTCCTCGATCGCGGCGACTACGCCGCCGCCTCGGCGCTGCTCAACGACGCGCTGGCCGCCTTCAGACGGCTAGGTAGCAAGCGCGGGGAGGCCCTCACCCTTCGCACCGCCGCGCTGCTGCATCGCGCCTCGGGCGACCTGCGCCAGGCGGAGTCACTGAGCGAGCGGGCGGTCGAGCTGCTGCGCGAGTCCGACGACGTGCTGATGGAGGCCTACGCGGTCCAGTCGCTCGCCAAGACGCGGATCCGGCTGGGTGAGCACGCGGCCGTCCTGCCCGATCTGCTGGACGCCCTCGGCGTCTGCACCGGCCAGGCCGACCGGTTCGGGGAGGCGCTGATCCTGCGCACGATCGGCGAGCTGCACCTCGCGCGGGGCGACTACGCCGCGGCCGGGGAGCAGCTCCGCCGTTCGATCGCCGTATGGGACGACCTGGGCCTGCCGCTGTTCCGTGCCCGCTCGCAGCGTGACCTGGCCAGCGTCCGGGAGGCGACCGGCGACGCGGCGGGGGCGCGGGCGCTTCGCGAGGAGGCCCTCGCGGTCTTCGCCGCCCTGGGGACTCGGGAGTACAAGGAACTTCTCTCCGTTCTTTAGCGCGTTTTTGGAGAGAACTTCTAGAGGTGCGGCCGAACCTGGCGGCAAGGGCCGACAGCGTGAAGCCCGGCCGCCTTGACAGGCCCGCTCAGCGCACGGCCGTCGCGGGGCCCACATGCCGCAGGCGGTCGCTCCGCCTGGCACAGTGCTAAGGAGAGACCGTGTCAGAGATCATTCTCATGTCCGATCCTCGCGTGGCCGCGATACCGGTCGAGGAGTCGGGCGAGCCGCTGGTGGACCTCCGCGAGAACCCCGAGATCCTCCTCGACGAGCGCCTCGCCGACCCGGAGGGCGCATTCGCCCACCTCCGCGAGGAGGCGGCGCAAAGGCTCCTGCGGGCACAGAAACTGCTGCCGGACGGGCTGCGCTTCCTCGTGGTCGAGGGGTACCGCCCGTACTCGCTGCAGGAGCAGTACTTCACCGGGTACATGGGCAGGCTCCGGGCGGCCAACCCGGAATGGCCCGAGGACCATCTCTACGTGCAGGCCAGTCGCTCCCTGTCCCCTCCGCACATCGCCCCCCACGTCTGCGGCGCCGCGGTGGACGTCACGCTGTGCACGACGGCCGGGGAGGAGCTGCCCATGGGCACCGAGGTCAACGCCAGCCCCGAGGAGAGTGACGACGCCTGCTACACGGCGGCGGCCAACATCTCGGTGGAGGCCAGGGCCAACCGGGAGATCCTCTCCAAGGTCCTCGAGGAGGCCGGGCTGACCAATTACCCGACCGAATGGTGGCACTGGTCCTACGGTGACAGATATTGGGCGCTCGCCACCGGCTCTGGGGCCGCCCGCTATTCCCATGTGAACCGGCCACCCGCCGGCCGGTGAGAACCTGAACCGGTAACGAAGAGAAACGATCCCGGGAAGACCCCTGAAACACAGGGATTCCTTCCCGGGATTTCTTCGTGCCCGGGGCCGGCCCGCCATATCGCGGCGGGCCGGCCGATGAGCGTCGAGGCCCTCACCACATGACTTGAGGGGGCGGACGTTCGTCCGCCCCCTCAAGGGTCACAATCGGTTCGTTCTCCGGAGGGCGTCTGACGGTCACCGCCCCTGCCGGCCGGATCTTCGGTGACTAGCGGGCGAGGCCCTGGGTGTCGATGCCGTCGCCGTTCCAGTCGCCGATGACGGGCAGGTCCCCGGTGGTGTTGCCGTAACCGATCGCCCTGGTGTTCTCGATGGCGCCGGTCACCGCACCGGTGCGCATGTAATAGGTGGCACCCATCTTCACCCCGATGTTGTCCTTGCCATCACCGTCCCAGTCGCCCACCAGCGGAATGGCGTTGGGGTCACCGTAGGCGATCACGTACTGCGCCACACCGTTGGCTGGGTTGTCGCTGAGCAGGAAACGCCCGTTGGCGGGGTTGTAGGCGCTGATGGTGTCCTTGCCGTCACCGTTCCAGTCACCCACCACCGGAAGCCAGGGAGCGTC
>NZ_JBEZFH010000165.1:3033-17592 GCF_040649355.1 Sphaerisporangium sp. NPDC049002
CGTCCCCGTTCCAGTCACCCACGATCGGGATCTGCGGGCTGCTGCCGTAATAGATCACCGGACGCGTCGCGACACTGGAATCCAGACTGTCCGACAAGTAGTACTCCAGCACCCCCAGACCGCCGCCGCCCGCGAAGGCCGCGAGGTCGCTCAGCGTGCCGTTGAAGACCGTGGGCGAGCCGGGGAGGCTGCTGGAGGACCCGGCGTACTGCCAGGCTGTGAACCGCGACCACCCCGCGGGCAACGCGCCCGGAGAGCCGCTGTAGTTGGACGTCTCGAGGGCGTTGGCCGAGAACGACCCGTTGCCGCCCGTGCACTGGTTCCACCAGTTGGGGTTGGTGTATATCGCCGCGTCCCTGCCGGTGCGCGACTTCACCTCGTTCACGAAGTCGCGGATCCAGGTCACCATCTGGCTGCTGGACAGCCCGTAGCACGGATACATCGGAGCGGCCGTGGTCCACCAGGGCCACTCGATGTCGAGCTGCAGGGGAAGGGTCTTGCCGTCGTTGACGTACTGCGCGTGGTCCACCAGGTAGTCGGCCTGAGCTTTGCCCGTGCCCACGCCCTTGTCGGGACGGCCGAACGCGTACGCCCCGATGTACACGCCGTTGTTCTTGGCGCCGTGGTAGTTCGCGTTGAATTGCGGGTCGACGAAGTCGAGGCCCTCGGTGGCTTTCGCCCAGCCGAACTTCACGCCCTTGGCCGCGACGTCACCCCAGTTGATCGTGCCGTCGTGGTTGGAGACGTCGGTGCCGGCCACGGAGTAGCCCGCCGGAGCCGCGCTCGCCGGCACGGCGCCGGCGACGATCATGGCGCCGAGGGCGGCGATCGCGGTCACCACGCGCACGAGCGTCCTGCGTGCTCGTGTGGCCGGGGATCGGCCTGACGCGGCCAGGGCTACAGGCTCGTCGACGAGGCGGGACGGCTGGTTCTTGCGGGGGTCCATAAGGGGGGTGCCTCTCTGTGCTCCTCGTGGCCGGGGACGGTTCGTCCCGGCTGAGGACACGCTCACCCCGCGTGCTTCAACTTCACTCCTATTTCGCTACAACCGCGCCCGCACCGGCATGGAGCCGCCGCGGCGAGGACAGACCGGTCTCAACGCTCCGACGGAGCGCCTCGCGTCTTGACCGTCGCGACGCTCTTGGAGGTGTCCGGCTGGAAGCGCTCGACCACGTCGGTGTAGTGGTCGGCGGCGTCCACCACATGGCCGACGGCCATCGTGAGGTCGCCGACGTGCGTCACGGCCTGCAGGCGCATGGTGCGCGGCTTGGCGGAGGTCGCACCGCGGACGACCCGCCACCCGGAACTCCCGCCGCGGAGCAGGTACGCCGCACTCGCGTGCTCGGGGTCGAATCCGGACACCCAGTAGTGGCCCTTGCCGTCCCCGGTGACCCCGTACAGCTCGGCGTACCGGCCGGGCACCGAGGCCCGGCTCCAGCGCTTGCCGTTCCACGTGAGGATCAGCGGCGCGATCTTCCCTCCGTCGTGGTAGACGCCTCCCACGGCGACCGCCTTCTTCGGCCCGTCCATGTAGACGTCGCGGAGGAACCCTCCCTGGATGGAGGGCACCGTCACCGGCTTCCACGTGTTCCCGGACAGGCGCATGATCAGGGGCCCCGTCGCGCCGTCCCCGACCGCCAGCCCGTCGCCCTTGCGCGTCAGCGCGACGCCGTACAGGGTGCCCTTCACCTTGCTTTCGACCGCCGTCCAGCCCTTGGCGGTGGAGGTGGCGACGAGCGCGAACCGCTCCTGCTCGACGCCGCGGACCTCGTCGCGGACCTTCTTCGTCCGGCTGCCCACGGCGACCATGCGGCCGGGGACGGCGGCGACGCCTCCGAGGTAGTCGCCCGAGCCGAGCTGCGGCACGCTGACCCGGTCGAACGCCGAGCCGTCACCGCGCACGACGTACGGCAGGCCGTCGTGGCCGTCGCCGACCGCCCAGATCTCGCCGGGCGAGGCCGCCGCGACCGACCGCAGGTGACCGGCGCTCGAGGCGTCGTTGCGGATGCCCATCTCGGTCCAGGCGCCGCCGTCCCAGTGGGTGAGCACGCTGCGGTTCTGCCAGGCCTCCCAGACGTCCTCCTGCCCGACCGCCCAGATGTTCGACTTGGACAGTCCCACCACGTCCGACAGGGATCCGTCGGTCTGCAGCCGTGCCGTCGCCGACTCCTGGAGCAGGCCCGCCGAGCCGCGCGCGGCGGCACTTGGACGAGGCGGGTCGGCATGGGCGTGCGCTGCGGTCGTGGCGTGGATGAGGGCACTGGTCAGCACGACGGTCAGCATCACGCACAACGGCAGAGCACGCCGCGACAAGCGGCGGGACATGTCCAAATCGTACGTGTCCTGCCATCCCGCGCGTGGCACGTCCCCCAGTGTTGACCAAACGGTCACCTGAACCCAGCGCGGCCGTCGACCGGCCGTCGACGGCCCAGGGACGGCCTCAGCCCGCCAGGAGCTCGGCCACCACGGGCAGGTGGTCGGTGGCCGCCTGAAGGTCGGCGGCGGCGGCGTCCACCCCGCCGCAGGACAGGACCGAGAGCCCGGCGGCGGCGAAGACCACGTCCAGGCGCCTTCCCGGCGCCCTCGCCGTGAACGTGAGACCGTCGCCCCGGGGCGCGAGCGGGTAGCAGTCGGCGAGGCGCCGGGCGAAGTAGCCGAAGGCGGCCCCGCCGGCCTGCTCGTTGACGTCCCCCGCCAGCACGATGGGAGCCGCGAAGCGCTCCGCGACCCCCTCCACGAGGTCCATGATCTCGATCGCGTGGCACAGCCGGGCGCCGGGGACCAGATCCAGGTGGACGGACGCGACGGTGATCCTGGCGCCCTCGCACTCGGCCACCGCGATGGCGACCCCGCGCCGCTCCAGCCCCATGAACGGCCGCAGCAGGTGGCCCTCCGCGTGGATCACCCGGGTGCCGGGCGCGGCCAGCACCGCGACGCCGCCCCAGCGCCGCCCGGCGACGACCCGCAGGCCCGACGACCGGGCCAGCTCGGCGCGCCTGCTCCGCCAGCGGAGCAGGCGCGGGGCCTCCTGGACGCACAGCACGTCCGGCGCCATGGCCCTGATGACCCGCGCCAGCGCGGCGTTGTCGTCGTACATCGACCGCACGTTGTAGGTGCCGACGCGGATCACCATGGAGCTTCAGCGCCCGTTCCCGGTCTCGGGCCGCTCGTCAGGGGTGCCTGGCGAGATCGGCCGCGCCCACCAGGCCGGCGGCCGGTCCGAGCTCGGCCGGGCGGATGTCGGCGTGCGGCCGGTGCTCGCGGGCGGTCAGCGCGCGCAGGAAGGACGTGCGCGCCTGGTCGATCCACAGGTCGGCGGCCCGGGAGACCCCCCCGCCCAGGATGAAACAGCCCGGGTCGAGCACGGCGGCGAGGTCGGCCATGCCGTGGCCGAGCCACTCGGCGATGCTCGTGAAGGCGGCCAGGGCCGCGGCGTCGCCCTCGCGGGCGGCCTCGGTGACGTGCTCGCCCTCGATGTCGGACACCGAGCCTCCGGCGAGCTCCAGCATGCGGCCGGCGCGGTCGGGCTCGGCGGCGGCGATCACCCTGGCCTCGTGGACCAGGGCGTTGCCGCTGGCGTACTGCTCCCAGCATCCGAGGTTGCCGCATCCGCACAGGCGCCCGCCGGGGACCACCTGCATGTGGCCCATCTCGGCGCCCATGCCCCACCGGCCCCGGTACAGCGAGCCGCCGAAGACCAGGCCGCCGCCGATGCCCGTGCCGACGGTCACGCACACGACGTGGCTCTCGCCGCGCCCGGCCCCGAAGCGGTATTCGCCCCAGGCCATCGCGTTGGCGTCGTTCTCGACCACGACGGGAAGGTTGACCCGCTCGGCGACCTTCTTCTGCAGGGGTTCCTCACGCCAGGCGAGGTTCGGGGCGAACCGGACGATCGACCGCGTCTCATCGACGAACCCGGCGGCGCCCAGCCCGACGGCCTCGACGTCGTGGCGGCTCGCGAGATCGAGCACCGCCTCGGCGATCGTGTCCGCCACCTTGTCGGGGCTGTCCGCGGGCGTGGGCCGCAGGAGGTTCTCCACGATGTGGCCGTCCTCGTCCACGACCCCGGCGGCGATCTTCGTACCACCGATGTCAACGCCGATCGTCAGCGCCATTTCTCATCCCTTCCCCCCGAGAATCCGCCCGGCTCTCAGCCCAGGTCGATGTGCTCTACTCGGGTGTCCGTGTCGCCGGGGCGCCTCGGCGTGGCGGGGCGCGACATGGCGTCGACCGCCTGGCGGAACGCGGCGAAAAGCTCGCCGCCCGCGGTGATGAGATGGTCGGCGACGTCGCCGCCGGCGTCGCGCCGCGCGGCCTTCAGCCTGCAGACGGGGCAGGCCCGGCAGATGTACTCGTCGTCGTCATGCCCGGCCACCGCCTCGCTCCACACGTCTCCGGCTTCGCGTCTCGCGCCGCCGAAGGCCTGCCCGAGCCCCTGCCCGAGGCCGCTCACGCCGCCCTTGACGATGCCCTTGCCGAGCTCGCGCCCCGCTCGCTGCTGCAGCGAGTCGAAGAGCTTCCGCGCCTCGCCGGTGATCGAGCTCAGGGGGTCGGGACGGTCGTCCTGGGCGCGCGGTTCGTCGCGCCGCCCCGGCCGCTCGTCACCGGCCGCCGCGCGCCGATCGTGTTCTCTCAGCCACTCGTCGCGGCTGACGCCCCGCTGGGCGTCGCGCCGGTCACCGGCCCCGCCGGTGGCCTCGCGCCGGTCTTCCCGCCCGTTGCCGGGCTGGGCGCCGTCGGTGTCGTTCGTTTCGGTCATCAGGCCCCTCCTGCCTCGAACCGTACCCGGAGGCGGCCGTCGCGGAGCGCCGCGTCGCGAACCGATCTGCGGGCGAGCGCGGCGGGCAGCGCGAGGACCCTGCGGTACGAGCCCGCGGTGACGATCAGCTCGTCGCCCTTCCTCGCCAGGTCGACCTCGCTCTTGTCCGCGAGCGGCAGGGCGAGGGTCAGCTCGTGGACCTCTCCCTCGGACCGGATGGTCAGCGGGGCCTCGCCGGTGGGCGGCGCGAACGGGTCGGCCGTGCCGTACAGCTCCTCCGCCAGCGCGGCCAGGGCCTCGGGCCCGACCGGCTCGGCGGGGAGGTAGGGCACCCTGTGGACGGGCAGCGGCGCGAAGGACTCCCCGACCGCCGCCAGGTGCCTCGACTGGGCCTCGACCCAGCCGCGCCGCCACTCGTCGGAACCGCCGCCGGGGAACACCCGGTTGGCGACGACGGCGTCGACGCGGTAGCCGTACAGGCTCAGGGAGGTGAAGGTGCGGCGGGCCTCGGCCACCACGACCGCCTCGGGGGTGAGCACGAGCCGCACGGAGGCGTTGTCGCCGGTCAGAAGCTCACGCACACCCATGAGCCCGGCGTGCAGTCGCTCGCCCGCGCTCACCACGCCGTCCTCGGGGACGCTGAGGCGGGCGACGTGGCGGATCACCGGGGCCAGCGCCCGCATCAGCTTGCGCCCGGCAGGCAGCAGGCGGCTGACGTGCCAGTCGAGGGCCTCGGGGAGGGCGAGCAGGCGGAGCGTCTCGGCGGTCGGGGCGCAGTCGACCACGACGACGTCCCACCGGCCGGTGCGCACCTGCTCGCGCAGCTCCAGCAGGGCGATGACCTCCTCGGCGCCCGGCAGCACCGTGAGCTCCTCGGAGGTGACCTCGTCGAGGCCCAGCTCGGCCAGCAGGCCTCTGGCGTACTCCTGGAGGTCGCCCCAGTGGCGCTCCAGCGCGCGCTGGGTGTCGACCTGCTGGAGGTAGAGGCCGGGAGCCGCCTCGGCGGGCTCGCCGGAGCCGGGGACGCCGAGGGCGTCGGCGAGGGAGTGGGCGGTGTCGGTGGAGACCACGAGCGTCTTGAGCCCACGGCGGGCGGCGAGCGTGGCGGTGGCCGCGGCGACGGTGGTCTTGCCCACTCCCCCCTTGCCGGTGAAGAGCAGGATCCTCGGGGTCCCGGCGCTCATCGGCCCTCGACGCGCTTCTTGAGACCCTTGAGCGCGGTGTCGACGATGACCTTCTCGGCCTTGCGCTTGATCATGCCGATCATGGGGACCTTGAGGTCCACGGCCAGCTCGTAGGTCACCTCGGTGCGCCCGCCCGTGCCCGCGAGGCGGTAGCTGCCGGTGAGCGCGGAGACCATCTTGCCGGGCTCGGCGATGTCCCAGTCGACGGCCTCGTCGCCGCGCCAGCGGTAGGCCAGCGTGTACTCGTCGCTGATCACCCCGGCGTCGAGGGCGAACCGCACGGTCGCCGGGCGCCCGTCGTCGCCCACGGACAGGACCTCCGCGGACCTCACCTGACCGGCCCACTCGGGGTAGGTGGCGAAGTCGGCGATGACCGCCGTGATGGCCGACGGGTCGGCGCCGATCGTGATGCTGGACGTGGTGCGATCAGCCATGGGCTTACCGTACTCGTTCACCGTTGCCGAGCGAACGTCCGCGCGGCCGATCGGCGAAGTCGCGTGGGCTCAGAGGTCGAGGGCGAAGGGGCTGCCCCGGCCACGGAAATGGCCGACGTTGACGCATTCGGTGCGGCCGATGCGGGTGCGCGCGGCCAGCGGCTGGTGTACGTGGCCGAACAGGGCGTAGCGGGGCTGGGTGGCCTTGATCGCCTCCAGCGTCGCCTGGCTCCCCCGCTCGAACCGCCGCGCCACCACGTCGTACAGCAGGCCGGGGACGGCGGGCGGGATGTGGCAGCACAGCACGTCGACGGCGCCGACCGCCTCCACCTTGCGGGCGAACTCCTCGTCGTCGACCTCGTTGGGGGTGCGGTAGCGGGTGCGCAGGCCGCCTCCCACGAACCCGAAGGTGAGCCCGCCGATCTCGGCGGTCTGGCCGTCGAGCACGTGGTGGCCGTCCCTGAGGTAGTCGCCCCACAGGCCGGGCAGGTCGACGTTGCCGTAGGTGAGGTAGGCGGGCGTGGGCATGGCGGCGAAGATGCGCCCGTACTGCTCGCGGACGGCCCGTTCGATGTGCTCGCGCGGCTCGCCGCCGAGCGAGGACCACAGCGCGGCGGACATGCTCCGCGCCTCCTCGAAGCGGCCGGCCGTGCGCAGCCCGATGAACTCCGCCGCCCGCTCCTCGCCGAACAGCTCGCCGAAGATGCCCTGCGAATGGTCGTGGTAGTCGACGAAGAGGATCAGGTCACCCAGGCAGATGAGCACGTCGGCGCCCTCTCCCGCACGGGAGAGGGCGTCCGCGCGCCCGTGGACGTCACTGATGACATGGACCCGCATGACGGACATCGTAATACCCGCCGCATACCCAACCTAGCGCTTGCCTGTCAAGAGGCGACACGCCCCGGCCCGGGCGCGCCGTCCCGCCGGACGGCCCTGATAGCGTGAACCGGCGCCTGTGAACGGTGAGTGACGGACTATCCCCGCGTAACACGACGCGATAGCGTCCAGGAAGCCTTCGGTGAGAGAAGGCCTTCCTGCGTGCACCCAGAGGAGTGACCGTGCGCGAGTACAGCGTTCCCGTGCTGGTGGACGTACCGGCATCCGCCAACTGCGCCGACACCGTGTTCAGGCGCGGCGACCAGGAGCCCGGCGCCGTGGTGATCAGCGTCAAGTCCGGCGACGCCTGGACGCCGGTCACCGCCGCCGAGTTCCGCGACCAGGTCGCCGGCGTGGCCAGGGGCCTGATCGACGCGGGCGTCGAGCCGGGCGACCGGGTGGCGCTCATGTCGCGCACCCGCTACGAGTGGACGGTCGCCGACTACGCCATCTGGGCGGCGGGCGCGGTGGGCGTCCCCATCTACGAGACCTCCTCGGCCGACCAGGTGAGCTGGATCGTCTCCGACAGCGGCGCGAAGTGCGTGATCGTCGAGACCGAGTCCCACGAGCGGACGGTGAGGCAGGCGATCGCCGACGCCGAGGGCACCGCGGTCTGGCGCATCGAGGGCGGCGGGTTCGCCGAGCTGACCGCGCGCGGCGCCGGCGTGCCCGAGGAGACGCTCAAGGAGCGCCGCCTCTCGCGCGGCGGCCCCGACCTCGCCACGATCATCTACACCTCGGGCACGACGGGCCGTCCCAAGGGCTGCCGCCTCACCCACGACAACCTGCTGTTCACCGCGCAAAACGTCGCCAGGGGGCCGCTGGAGGCGCTCTTCGAGGTCGACGGCCGGGCCGCGCTGCTGTTCCTGCCGCTGGCCCACAGCTTCGCCCGCCTCATCGAGATCGTCCTGATCGAGACCGGCACCGTCCTCGCGCACACCCCCAACATGAAGAACGTCGCCCCCGACCTCCAGGCGTTCAAACCGACGTTCCTGCTCGGCGTGCCGCGCGTGTTCGAGAAGGTCTACAACGCCGCCGAGCAGAAGGCCTCCGCCGGAGGAGGGCTCAAGAGCAAGATCTTCCACCGCGCGGTGGACACCGCGATCGCGTGGAGCCGCGCCGAGGGCTCCGGCGGCGCCGGGCTCGGCCTGCGGCTCAGGCGCGCCCTGTTCGACAAGCTCGTGTACGCCAAGCTGCGCGCGGCCACCGGCGGCCGGCTCAACGCGGCCGTCTCCGGTGGCTCGGCCCTCGGCGAGCGGCTCGGTGACTTCTTCAGGGGCGCGGGCATCGAGGTCTACGAGGGCTGGGGGCTGACAGAGACCTCCGCCCCCTCGACCGTGAACATCCCCGGCGCCAACAAGATCGGCACCGTCGGCAAGCCGCTCCCCGGAGTGACGATCGGCGTCGCCGACGACGGCGAGGTGCTGGTCAAGGGCCGCCACGTCTTCGACGGCTACTGGAACAACGAGCAGGCCACCGCGGAGGCCGTCGACGCCGCCGGCTGGTTCCACACCGGCGACGTCGGCGAGCTCGACAAGGACGGCTACCTGCGGATCACCGGCAGGAAGAAGGAGCTCATCGTCACCGCCGCGGGCAAGAACGTCGCGCCCGCGCCCCTGGAGGACCGCATCCGCGCCCACCCCCTGGTCAGCCAGGCCATGGTGGTCGGCGACGACCGGCCGTTCGTCGCGGCCATGGTCACGCTGGACCCCGAGGCCCTCGACCAGTGGAAGGACGCCAACGGCAGGTCCGGCGCCTCGCTCGCCGAGCTCACCTCCGACCCGGCCGTGGTCGCCGCCGTCCAGGCCGCCGTGGACGACGCGAACACGCAGGTCTCCAAGGCCGAGCAGGTGAAGAAGTTCGTCATCCTGGAGACCGACTTCACCGAGGAGAGCGGCCACCTCACCCCGTCGCTGAAGGTCAAGCGCAACCTGGTCGCCCGCGACTTCGCCAAGGACATCGACGCACTCTACGGCTGAACTCCGTACGGCGTGGTCGCGGCGTGACGCCGGGCTGATCCGCCTCGCGCCGGCCGCCGGCAGGTTCGCTCCGGCTGTCGTCGCTCCTGGGCACCCGTCTATACGATGGCTTGGCGAGATGTTGGCGCGGATCCCAAAAGGGTGGACATGGTTGAGAGCGTAAGCACGAAGCGCGGCCGCTCGACCCGGAGCGCGGGCGGGCCCGAGGTCGACCTGCGGCAGCTGCTGGCGGGGCTCACCGCGGTCCGTGACGGGGACTTCGGCACCCGCCTGCCCGAGGACGGCGACGGGCTCTACAAGGAGATCGCGACCGTCTTCAACGGCATGGTCGACCAGCTCTCGCTGTTCACCTCCGAGGTGACCCGCGTGGCCCGCGAGGTCGGCACCGAGGGCCAGCTC
Organism: Sphaerisporangium sp. NPDC049002; assembly: GCF_040649355.1. Lineage (NCBI taxonomy): Bacteria > Bacillati > Actinomycetota > Actinomycetes > Streptosporangiales > Streptosporangiaceae > Sphaerisporangium > Sphaerisporangium sp. NPDC049002. Next base: position 12,665 of record NZ_JBEZFH010000165.1, read on the forward strand.
GGCGGCCAGGCCGAGGTGCCCGGCGTCTCCGGCACCTGGAAGGACCTCACCGACTCGGTGAACGCCATGGCGGGCAACCTCACCGACCAGGTCCGCAGCATCGCCCAGGTCACCACGGCGGTCGCCAAGGGCGACCTGTCCCAGAAGATCACCGTCTCGGCGCGCGGCGAGATCCTGGAGCTCAAGAACACCATCAACACGATGGTCGACCAGCTCTCCTCCTTCGCCGACGAGGTCACCCGCGTCGCCCGCGAGGTCGGCACCGACGGGCGGCTGGGCGGCCAGGCGCAGGTCACCGAGGTCGCGGGCACCTGGCGCGACCTGACCGACTCGGTGAACTCCATGGCCGGCAACCTCACCGACCAGGTCCGTAACATCTCGCAGGTCGCCACGGCCGTCGCGCGCGGCGACCTGTCCCAGAAGATCACCGTCTCGGCGCGCGGCGAGATCCTGGAGCTCAAGAACACGCTCAACACGATGGTCGACCAGCTCTCCTCCTTCGCCGACGAGGTCACCCGCGTCGCGCGCGAGGTCGGCACCGAGGGCCGCCTCGGCGGCCAGGCCGACGTGAAGGGCGTCTCCGGCACCTGGAAAGCGCTCACCGAGTCGGTGAACGTCATGGCCGACAACCTCACGGCCCAGGTCCGCAGCATCGCCGAGGTCACCACGGCGGTCGCCAAGGGCGACCTGTCGCAGAAGATCCGGGTGGACGCGCGCGGTGAGATCCTGGAGCTGAAGGAGACCATCAACACGATGGTCGACCAGCTCTCGGCGTTCGCCGACGAGGTCACCCGCGTCGCGCGCGAGGTCGGCACCGAGGGCAACCTGGGCGGCCAGGCGACCGTACGGGGCGTGTCGGGCACCTGGAAGGACCTCACCGACAACGTCAACGTCATGGGCTCCAACCTGACCAGCCAGGTGCGGTCGATCGCCCAGGTGGCGACCGCGGTGGCCAGGGGCGACCTCTCCCAGAAGATCACGGTCGAGGCCAAGGGCGAGGTGGCCGCGCTGGCGCAGACGATCAACACGATGGTCGAGACGCTGAGCGCCTTCGCCGACGAGGTCACCCGCGTGGCCCGCGAGGTCGGCACCGAGGGCCAGCTCGGCGGCCAGGCCCGCGTGCCGAACGTCGCCGGCACCTGGAAGGACCTCACCGACAACGTCAACTCCATGGCGAACAACCTCACCAGCCAGGTCCGCAACATCGCCCAGGTCACCACGGCCGTCGCCCAGGGCGACCTGACCAAGAAGATCGACGTCGACGCCCGGGGCGAGATCCTGGAGCTGAAGACCACGATCAACACCATGGTCGACCAGCTCTCCTCGTTCGCGGCCGAGGTCACCCGCGTCGCCCGCGAGGTCGGCAGCGAGGGCAGGCTCGGCGGCCAGGCGGAGGTCGAGGGCGTCTCCGGCACCTGGAAGCGGCTCACCGAGAACGTCAACGAACTGGCGGGCAACCTCACCCGGCAGGTGCGCGCCATCGCCGAGGTGACCAGCGCGGTGACCTCAGGCGACCTCACGCGCTCGATCACCGTCGACGCCTCCGGCGAGGTGGCCGAGCTCAAGGACAACATCAACTCCATGGTGAAGTCGCTCAGGGAGACCACGAGGGCGAACCAGGAGCAAGACTGGCTGAAGACCAACCTGGCCCGCATCTCCGGGCTCATGCAGGGCCACCGCGACCTCGCCGTCGTCGCCGAGCTGGTCATGAACGAGCTGGCGCCCCTGGTCTCCGCCCAGCACGGCACCTTCCTGCTCGCCGAGGAGACCCCGAGCGCCACCGAGCTGCTGGTGGTCGGCAGCTACGGCCACCAGGAGGTGTCCCGCCGCTACGCCCTCGGCGACTCGCTGGTCGGCCAGGCCGCGCTGGCCAAGCGCACCATCCTGGTCGAGGACGTCCCCCCGGGGTACCTCACGATCTCCTCCAGCCTCGGCCAGGCGGGCCCGGTCAACCTGATCGTGCTCCCCGTCGTGGTGGAGGACCAGGTCCTCGGCGTCATCGAGCTGGCCAGCCTCAACAGGTTCACGCAGACCCACCGTGACTTCCTGGAGCAGCTCGTCGAGACCATCGGCGTCAACGTCAACACGATCGTCGCCAACGCCCGCACCGACGCCCTGCTGACCGAGTCGCAGCGCCTCGCGACCGAGCTGCAGGTCGGCCAGGAGGAGCTCCAGCGGTCCAACGCCGAGCTGGAGGAGAAGGCCGAGCTGCTGGCCCAGCAGAACCGCGACATCGAGACCAAGAACAGCGAGATCGAGCAGGCCCGCCAGGAGCTGGAGGACCGCGCCCAGCAGCTCGCGCTCGCCTCGAAGTACAAGAGCGAGTTCCTGGCCAACATGAGCCACGAGCTGCGCACCCCGCTCAACTCGCTGCTGATCCTGGCCCAGCTCCTCGCGCAGAACCCCGCTCGCAACCTCACCGCCAAGCAGGTGGAGTACGCCAACGTCATCCACTCGGCGGGCACCGACCTGCTCCAGCTCATCAACGACATCCTCGACCTGTCCAAGATCGAGGCCGGCAAGATGGACCTCACCCTGGAGCCGTTCCACATCCGCCAGCTCCTCGACTACGTCGAGGCGACGTTCCGGCCGCTGACCACCGAGAAGGGGCTGCGGTTCGACGTCAGGGTCGGCTCCGACGTCCCGACCCAGCTCCTGATGGACGAGCAGCGGCTCCGCCAGGTGCTGCGCAACCTGCTGTCCAACGCGGTGAAGTTCACCGAGGCGGGCTCGGTCCAGCTCCACGTCGAGCGGGCCGGCGAGATGGACCTTCCGGCCGGTCCGAGGCAGCAGGCCCTCGCCTTCCACGTCGTGGACACCGGCATCGGCATCGCCGAGGAGAACCTCTCGCAGATCTTCGACGCCTTCCAGCAGGCCGACGGCACCACGAGCCGCAAGTACGGCGGCACCGGCCTCGGCCTGTCCATCAGCCGCGAGATCGCCACGCTGTTCAACGGCGAGATCCGCGCGGTGAGCACCCTCGGCGAGGGCAGCACCTTCAGCCTCTACCTGCCGATGACCCACTTCTCCGAGGACCCCGCCCCTGCGGCCGTCCCGGCGACGCGCTACGGCGCCCATCACTTCGACGCGGCTCCCTCCGAGGCGGTGGAGCCGCCGGTGCCCGCCTCGGCGGAGCCGGGCGGCGATGAGGAGGGCCGCCGCCTGCTCGTCGTGGAGTCCAGGCCGAACGGGCTGCTGTCCCTGCTGGCGCAGAGCGTCGTGAGCGACCTGTCCGAGACCCACGGGCCCGTGCGGGTGACCACCGCCAGCGACCCCGAGAGCGCGCTCGCCGCGCTGGCCCGCGACGGCTACCACTGCATCGTGCTCGACCTCGGCATGCCCCACGACGCGGCGGCGGAGTTCCTGCGCAGGCTCGACGAGGACGTCGCCCTGCGCTCGCTGCCCGTGCTCGCCCACCACACCCGCAAGCTCACCCGCCCCCAGGAGAACCTGCTGCAGGGCCGCTCGCGCACCCAGCCGCTGGAGCGCCTGCCCAGCCTCGACGAGCTGCGCGAGCGCATCACGCTCCACCTGTCGGCGAAGGGGCCGGGGGACGTCCTGCCCCTGGTCCAGGCGAGCCCCGACGAGGTGGCGCGCGCCGTCGAGAAGGTCGACAGCGGCCTCCTCGGCCGCAAGGTGCTGGTGATCGACGACGACGTGCGCAACGTCTTCGCGCTGACCAACATCCTTGAGCTCCACGGCATGCAGGTGCTCTACGCCGAGAACGGCCGCAAGGGCATCGAGGTGCTCATGCGCAACGACGACGTCGACCTCGTGCTGATGGACATCATGATGCCCGAGATGGATGGGTACGCCGCGACGGCCGCGATCCGCGAGATGCCGCGCTTCGCCAACCTGCCGATCATCGCGGTCACCGCCAAGGCCATGCACGGCGACCGCGAGAAGACCCTCTCCTCGGGGGCCAGCGACTACGTCACCAAGCCCGTGGACGCCGAGGAGCTCATCGACCGCATGCAGCGCTGGCTGGAGCTGTGAGACCCGCGCCGGGCCGGTGACCGGCCAAGCCGAGCGGTCGGCTGAGAGGTCATCCGAGGCCCTCGGCCGAGCCGGCGCCGGTGAGGCCGGGGTCGGCCAGCACCTCGGCGAACCGCTCGGCCACCAGGTCCCAGCGCCATTCCCGCTCGATCCACGCCCGGCCCCGCTCGCCCATCTCGCGGGCGCGGACCGGGTCCTTCAGCAGGGCCGTCAGGGCCGACGCCACGGCCGCCGGATCCTCGCCGTCCACCACCACGCCCGTCTCGCCCTCGCGGACCGCGTCGGGCGCGCCGCCCGAGGCCCCCGCCACGACCGGCAGCCCGGTCGCCGACGCCTCCAGGTACACGATGCCGAGGCCCTCCACGTCGAGTCCTCCCAGCCTCGTGCGGCACGGCATGGCGAACACGTCTCCGGCGTCGTAGTAGGCGGGCAGGCGGTTCCACGGCACCGACCCCGTCACGATGACCGAGTCGCTCAGCCCGCCCGAGCTGATCGCCTGTTCGAGGGCGGCGCGTGACGGCCCGCCGCCGACCAGCAGCAGCACGGCGTCCGGCGCCTCTGCGAGCACCGCCGGCCAGCAGCGTACGAGCGTGTCCTGCCCCTTGCGCGGGACCAGGCGCGAGACGCACACCACGACGGGCCGGTCGCCGATCCCCAGCGACGCCCGCACCTCCGCGCCGCCCGCTCCCCGGTGGAAGACCCCGGTGTCCACGCCGGGCGCGAGCCGTACGAGCCTCTCGGGCGGCATCACCCGCGCCAGCCTCTCGCGGGTGTAGTCGCCGAGGTAGGTGATCACGTCCGCGTGCGCGCCGATCCTCGCGAGCAGGCCCCGTGCGACGGGCACACCCGCCCAGGCGGCCTCGTGGCCGTGGGTCAGCATGACCACCCGCCGCGCCCCCGCCGCGCGCATCGCGGGCGCCAGGATGCCGAGC
>NZ_JBEZFH010000166.1:0-17582 GCF_040649355.1 Sphaerisporangium sp. NPDC049002
GGTCGAGGGCGGCCTGATGGACGCGCTGCGCGGCGGTTCCGCGACGCCGTTCGTGACCGTGCTGACGGCCTTCTCGGTCCTGCTGCGCCGCGTCACCGGCTCCCCCGGCCTGGTCGTCGGCACGGTGTCAGGCACGAGGGCGCGCCGCGAGCTGGAGCATCTCGTCGGCTGCTTCATCAACATGGTCCCGATCCCCCTGCGGGTCGAGGGCACCGAGGGCTTTCGCGAGCTCGTGGCGCGGACGCGGGACGAGGTCGGCACGGCGCTCTCCCACGAGGTCCCGTTCGACACGCTGGTGTCCGGTCTCGGGGGACGGCGGCGGCCGGGCGTCCACCCGATCTTCCAGGTGGCGCTCATCCAGCAGGACGACCCCCGGCCGCCGGGCGGGTGGGACGGGCTGCGGGCCTTCGAGTGGAGCCACGAGGTCGACGACTCGGCCTACGACCTCACGCTCACGATGATCCCCCGGGGCACGGGGTACGAGCTGGTCCTCACCCACCGGATCGACCGGGTGCCCGAGGTGGTGGCCGGTTCCCTGGGCGCGGCGTTCGAGGCGTTGCTCGACGCGCTCTCGATCTCGCCGGACGTGCCGGTCGCCGACCTGGCGGTGCCGTCCCTGGAGGCGTTCCTCCGCCGCCCCGCCTCCACGGGGCCCGGCGCGCCGGAGACACCCGCTCGGGAGGCCCGGGCGCCCGTTCCCGGGGCTGAGGCGCCCGGGGCCGTGGGCGACGAGCCCGTGGACGAGAGGCTCGCGGCGGAGGTCCGCCGGATCTGGTCCGAGGTCCTGAGAAGGCCCGATGTCGACGGCGACGCGGACCTGTTCGACCTCGGCGGCGACTCCCTGGCCATCACCCATATCGCGGCCCGCGTCCAGGAGAGCCTCGGCGTCGAGGTCCCGGCGTGGATGTTCTTCGAGGCTCCCACGGTGAGCGGTTTCGTCCGCGCCCTGACCGCTCTCGGAAAAATTCCTGACTCTCTGAATTGACGACACGGGTAGTCAAGCCGCACGCCGGCGGCCCGTGGGAGCGGGACGGGAAGGCGTGGCGCCGGGCTTCGGTACGCGCTGCCTCAGCCACGCTGACCTGCCGTTTCCTGGGCCCGGCGCCCGCTTGGCCAAACCGGCGGAAGATGGGCGCATTTACTGAATTAGTTGACTCCCCGGCCAAAAGCCCTTACCTTTTGGCGCTATGGGAGCGCTCCCACCGCCCCGTGAGGCGGGGGTCAAATTTTGATCACCGGTCGGCAACGGGGATGATGGGGCGTGCCCGCCATGGTGTCGCCCGGATTGTTGCGTTCGCGCGTCGATGAGAGGATTCTCCGTGCCTCAGTACGTTCTCCACGGTGGTGACTACCGCGCCGAGATAACCCGGCTGGGCGCGGCCCTGCGGGTGCTCAGGCACGGCGACCGCGATCTCGTGGCGAGCTGGCCAGAAGGGGGGCCTGTCCCTCACTACAGCGGCACCCTCCTCGCCCCGTGGCCCAACCGCCTCGCCGGCGGCCGCTACACCTTCCAGGGCGAGCGGTTCGAGGTCCCGGTGAACGAGCCCGAGCGGGGTCACGCGCTGCACGGGCTGGTGGCGTTCGCCGACTGGGAGGCCGTCGAGCTGCTCAGCGTCGAGGACGACCACGGGTTCGTACGGCTGGCGCGCACGATCGAGCCGTCGCCCGGCTACCCCTTCCGCCTGGCGCTCCAGGTGCGCTACGCCCTGGGCCCCGACGGCCTGACGACCACGCTCACCGCCGAGAACATCGGCGACCGCCCCGCCCCGTACGGTTGCGGGCCCCATCCCTGGCTGATCGCCGACGGCGGCGCGGAGGAGGGCTGGGAGCTCGAACTGCCCGCCGAGCGCGTGCTGCGCACCGACGAGGTGCTCCTGCCGACCACGCTGGAGCCCGTCGCCGGCACCGCGTTCGACTTCCGGGTCCCGAGGCCGCTCGGCGGCACCGTGGTCGACGAGGCGTTCACCGGGCTCGCCGCCGACCCCGGCGGCACGGCCCACGTACGGCTGCGCGGCCAGGAGGGCGGGGTGGGCATCTCCTGGGAGGCCGCGTCGATGCCGTGGGTGCAGGTCTGCACGGGCACCGGGTTCGGTCACCGAGGCATCGCCGTCGAGCCGATGACCTGCCCGCCCGACGCCTTCAACTCGGGCACCGACCTGGTGGTGCTCGACCCGGGCGGCAAGCACGAGGCGAGCTGGACGATCTCCGTCCTCTGATCGCCCGCGCCCCCGGCGACCGGCCCCCCGGCCGTCCCAGACCCGATCTTCCACGAACCCGAACGTCTCGACGACCCGAAGTGATGTGACCGATGGAGAGCAGGACCAAGCGCCGGCTGTCGGCCGCCCAGCTGGACGCGCTGATCCTTGGAGCGCTGGGGACGGGGGTGGCGTCGGCCGAGGAGCTCACCGACGGGTTCGCCAACGCGGTGTGGCGGCTCGCCCTCGACGACGGCCGGCAGGTCGTCCTGAAGGTCGCCCCGCCGCCCGATCTGGAGCTGCTCCGCTACGAGCGCGACCTGCTGCGCACCGAGGCGCTGGTGTACCACCTGGCGGGCCCCGCGGGGCTCCCGCTCCCCCGGCTGCTGCACTCGGGCTTCGACGACCCCGAGCTGGGGGGCGATTACCTGATCATGTCGGCGCTCGACGGGGTGCCGTGGAACCAGGCCACGGCCCTCGGCGAGGCCGACGAGCGGGCGCTCCGGCACGAGCTCGGGCGCCACCTGGCCACCCTGCACACCATCCCCGGCCAGGGGCTCTACGGCTATCCGTACGCCGCGCTCACCGGCCCCACCTGGCGCGACGCGTTCATCGCCATGATGGGCGCTCTGATGGACGACGCCGTGCGCTACGCCACCCCGCTGCCGTGCTCGCTGGTGGACGTCGCCGGCGGGATCCACTCCAGCGTGCACGTGCTCGACGAGGTGACCGCCCCCGCGCTGGTCCACTTCGACGTCTGGCCCGGCAACGTCTTCCTCACGCCGCCTTCGGAGGGCAGGCCGGGCATCCAGGCGCTGATCGACCACGAGCGGGCGTTCTGGGGCGATCCGCTGGCCGACTTCATCACCCCGACGATCTTCGGGGAGCTCAGGGACGACGATCCGATCCTCGCGGGCTACCGGGAGGCGGGCGGGAAGCTCGACCTCACCCCGGAGGCCCGGAGGCGCGAAGCGCTCTACCGCGTGTACCTCTACCTCATCCTGCTGGTCGAGGACGGCCCCCGGCAGTATCCCGAGGACTCCTACGCCCGCATCCGCGACCTGGCCACCACGGGCCTGACGAACAGCCTGGCGTTCCTCAGGCAGTGGTGACCCCTGGGGCGCCGGGCGCGCGCGTGCCGTACGCAGCGGTGGCCCACCGGCCTCGAAAGGCGGCGGCGGACGGGTAGAGCCGCCCAGGGACCGGGTCCCCGGGCGGCCGGCCGCTTCGAGCCCACCTCCGCCGGCATGTCAGACGCCGGTGTCACGGGGCGAACGGTTGCCCGCGACGAGCTGGTCGGCGGGGTGGGGATCCTTGACCACGCGCACCGGCTGCGTGCCCGCGCCGACCCGCTCGTCGCGGTCGTCGGCGCCGTCGCCGTCACGGTCGGGCACACCGGCGTGCCGTCCCGTGGGCGTGGTCTCGACGGGAACCGCGACCGGGACGGCGGCCGGCGCGGCGGAGGACTCCGACTCCAGCTTGCGCTCAAGCCGGCGCTTCTCCTCCTCCAGCCGCGCGACGCGGTCGCGCGTCTCGACCCGGGCCTCGCGCAGCTTCCTGCGCTTGGCGCCGCTCCGGCGCATGCCGCCGGTGAGCATCATCAGGCCGATCAGGAAAACGGCCGCGGTGGCCGCGCCCGCCAGGAAGAGCTCCAGCTTGCTCAGTTCCAGGGTCCGGTCCAGGACCTGGATCGACGCCGTGACGCCGCCGGTCGCGTCGTTCGCGACCGCGACCAGGGCCGCGCCGGCGATGACGATGAACAGAAGGCCCAGCACGATCATGTGACCTCAACTCCAAGTCGCCTCGGTGCCAAGCCCCTTTGGGGGGCCGACGACCGACTGCCCCGGAGTCATCGGGTTATGCCTCGCCACCGGGATCCACCGGGCCTCCTGCTGGGGAGGCTTTGTCAGGAAGGCGATGTGTGCGATGATTTCAACGGGTGATGAATATGCCGACCACGTGTGTGATCGCCGGAGGAGGCCCCGCCGGGGCCGTGCTGGCGCTGCTCCTCGCCCGCGCGGGCGTGGAGGTGACGCTCCTGGAGAAGCACGCCGACTTCCTGCGCGACTTCCGGGGGGACACGATCCATCCCTCGACCCTGCAGGTGCTCGACGAGCTGGGGCTGTCCGAGGAGTTCCACGCCCTGGCCCACCGCAAGGCGTACGACCTGTCGATCTGGACCGACGACCGGGTGATCGAGCTCGCCTCCCTCAGGGAGCTCAAGACCAAGTACCCCTACATCGCCTTCGTCCCGCAGTGGGACTTCCTCAACCTGATCGTCGCGGCGGCCCGGCGCCACCCGTCCTTCCGGCTGATCATGGAGGCCGAGGTCGTCGGGGTCATCCGCGAGGGCGGCGCGGTGCGCGGCGTCCGCTACCGCGACGGCGAGGGCGAGCACGAGCTTCGCGCCACCCTGACCGTGGGCGCCGACGGGCGGCACTCCGACGTGCGCAGGGCGGCGGGCCTGGTGCCGGTGGAGCGCGGCGCCCCCATGGACGTGGCCTGGTTCAGACTCCCCCGCGAAAAGGGCGATCCCGAGGACTTCTTCCTGCGTGTCTCCTCTGGCCACATGATGGTCGCGATCAACCGGACGACGTACTGGCAGCTCGCCTACCTCATCCCGAAGGGCGGCTACAAGCTGCTCCAGGCGGACGGCATCGAGGCGATGCGCGCGTCCGTCGGCGCGCTGCTGCCCTTCCTCGCCGGCCGCACCGAGAGCCTGCGGGGGTTCGAGGAGGTGAGCGTGCTGGTGGTCCTGCTCAACCGCCTGCGGCGCTGGCACAGGCCCGGCCTGCTCCTCATCGGGGACGCCGCCCACGCGATGTCGCCGGTGTTCGGCGTCGGCATCAACCTGGCCGTCCAGGACGCGGTGGCGGCGGCCAACCTGCTCACCGGCCCTCTGCTCGCCGGTGAGGTGCCGGAGTCGCTGCTGCGCAGGGTCCAGCGCCGCCGCACGGTCCCCACGGTGATCACGCAGGCCGCCCAGCGCCTCGTGCAGAACCGGCTGATCAGGCCCGTGCTCAAGGGCTCGGCGAAGCCGCTGCGGCTGCCCGTGAGCACATCCCGCCTCCCGCTGATCGGGGCCATGGCACGCCGCTTCATCGGCTACGGCGTCCTGCCCGAGCACGTGCGGTCGCCCTCGGCCGCGAGCACCGGCGAACGCTGACCAGCCCCGCCGCCCGTACCGGGACCCGCCTTCTCACGAAGTGGACACCCGGTCGGTTAAGAGGGGTTGGTGCAATAGCCTTTCAGGGTGAGCGCCGAACCGATCAACCTGGATTCCTGGCGGGAGCTCCCCGCCGCCCAGCAGCCCGACTGGCCCGACCTCTCCGCGCTGGAGCGGGTCGTCACCGAGTTGCAGGGCCTGCCTCCGCTGGTGTTCGCCGGCGAGTGCGACGAGCTCAAAGACCGCCTCGCCGCCGTCGCGCGTGGCGAGGCCTTCGTCCTGCAGGGTGGCGACTGCGCCGAGACCTTCGCCGGGGCCACCGCCGACAACGTCCGTGACAAGCTCAGGACGCTGCTGCAGATGGCCATCGTGCTCACCTACGCGGGCCGCGTCCCGGTCGTCAAGATCGGCCGCGTGGCGGGGCAGTTCGCCAAGCCGCGCTCCAAGGCGACCGAGGTCCGCGGCGGCGTCGAGCTCCCGGCCTACCGGGGCGACATGGTCAACGGGTTCGACTTCACCCCCGAGTCCCGCACCCCCGACCCATCGCGGCTGCTGCGCGCCTACCACTCCTCGGCCGTCACGCTGAACCTCGCGCGGGCCTTCACCAAGGGCGGGTACGCCGACCTGCGCCAGGTGCACGCCTGGAATCAGGACTTCGTGGCCGAGTCCCCGGCGGGCCGCCGCTACGAGCAGCTCGCGCGCGAGATCGACCATGCCCTGGCGTTCATGCACGCCTGCCGGGCCGATCCCGAGGAGTTCCACACGGTCGAGTTCTACTCCTCCCACGAGGCGCTGATCCTCGACTACGACCGGGCGCTGACCCGCGTCGACTCCCGCACCGGCCTGCCGTACGACGTGTCGGCGCACATGGTCTGGATCGGTGAGCGCACCCGCCAGCTCGACGGCGCCCACGTGGAGTTCTTCAGCCGCATCCGCAATCCGATCGGGGTCAAGCTGGGGCCGAGCACCTCCCCCGAGGACGCGCTGGCGCTCATCGACAAGCTCAACCCGGCCAACGAGCCCGGGCGGCTGACCTTCATCGCCCGCATGGGCGCCTCCCGCGTCCGCGACGCGCTGCCCACCCTGGTCGAGAAGGTCCAGGCGAGCGGCGCCCAGGTCGCCTGGATCTGCGACCCGATGCACGGCAACACCTTCGAGGCGCCGAGCGGCCACAAGACCCGCAGGCTCGACGACGTGCTCGACGAGGTGGCGGGCTTCTTCGAGGTCCACCAGGCCCTCGGCACCCATCCTGGGGGCATCCACATCGAGTTCACCGGCGACGACGTCACCGAGTGCGTCGGCGGCGGCCACGCGATCGTCGAGGAAGACCTCGCGCTGCGCTACGAGACGGCCTGTGACCCGCGGCTCAACCGGGGTCAGTCCCTCGACCTGGCCTTCCGGGTGGCCGAGCTCTACCGCTCCAGCTGAGCCCTGGACACCGGCCGGGGCCCTCCCACCTCATGGGAGGGCCCCGGTTTCCGTCCGCGCCGGCCTGATCGGCCGGGGGTGGGGTGAGCGGCCGGTCAGGGCCTGCGGCCGTCTTCGGGGCCCTCGGCGATCCCGGCGTCGATGTCGGACGCGATCTCCTTGCGGATCGCCTCCATGTCGAGCGCGCGCACCTGCCTGATCAGGTCCTCAAGGGCGGGCTCGGGAAGGGCGCCCGGCTGGGCGAAGACCACGATGCCGTCGCGGATCGCCATGACGGTGGGGATCGAGGTGATCTCGAAGCCCTCCGCGAGACCGCGCTCGGCCTCGGTGTCGATCTTGCCGAAGGTGATGTCCTCGTGCTTCTGGGAGGCCTTCTCGAAGATCGGCCCGAAGGTCCGGCAAGGCCCGCACCAGGCGGCCCAGAAGTCGAGGAGGACGATCCCCTCGTCGGCGATCTCGTTGAAGTTGGTCTCGTTCACCGCGATGGTCGCCACAGGTGGTTCCTCGTCTCGTGTTCTCGTCGTTTTCGATCGGCATAACCATCTACCCGGTACGCGAATTCCTCACCTCGCCACCCCGCCCGCCACCGGGCACGAAGGAAGAAGAGATCCTCGTGCCGCCCCGGCACCGGGTTCGTCCACTCCTGTCACGTCGCACCGCGGATCAGGACCGCCCAGATGATCCCGCATGGCGGCGTAGAGGCTCCGTGACGCGACGAGACCTCTGCGGGCCGGTCGGTCCGCAGAGGTCTCGTAGGGAGATTCAGAGGGTTGAAATCAGTTCTTCAGGTCGATGCCGAAGAGCAGGGGGTCGTGGTCGGAGGAGCGGAAGGCCGCGGACGAGTACAGGTAGGGCGGGTTGAACTCGGTGTTGTAGTCCATGAAGCGGCCCTCGTCGGCGTTGATGTGCCAGATCGTCGCGCCGGTCACCTTCTTGAGGAGCTGCTTGCCGACCAGCACGTGGTCGAGCTCACCCGACAGGCCGTCGAAGAGGTAGCTGTAGCGGTCCTGCTTGTCGATGAACTTCTTGCTCACGCTCACCAGCTTGCCCGCCTCCAGCGTGTGGATCGGGTCCTCCTCGCCGTAGGCGTTGAGGTCGCCGAGCACGACCGGGTTGGTCAGGTTGAGCGTGTCGATCAGCCCGAGCACGGCGTTGGCCTGCCGGATCCGCTCGGCGTTGAAGCAGCTCTGGCCGTCGCCCTGGTCCAGGTCGGCTCCGGTCGCGTCCTCGCAGCCCTTCGACTTGAAGTGGTTGACGATCATGGTGAACGGGATCGGGTCGCCCTTGGCCCGCTTGAACTCCTGGATCAGCGGCGGCCTGCGGAACACCGGGTCGGTCGAGGACTGCGCGGCGCCCACCGGCTTGACGACCGCGGGCTTGTAGATGACCGCGACCTGGATGAGGTCCGTGCCCGGCACCGGGGAGAGGATGCCCTTGTACGTGCCCGCGCCGACCTCGGCGTTGAGGGCGTCCACGAGCGTGTTCAGCGCCGTGCTGCCGTTGTTCTGGACCTCCATGAGGCCGGCCACGTCGGGGTCGAGGCCCTTCAGCGTCGAGACGAGCTTGGCGAGCTGACGCTGCTTCTCCTCCTCGGTGGTGGCGCCCCGGGACTTCAGCGTGGTGAACCAGTTCAGCGTGTTGAGGCTGGCCACCTTGACGTTGCCGCCGACCTTGGCGGGCTTGGACGGGCGCGGGTTGGCGGCCGTGAAGACGACCGGCTGGGTCGGCTGCACCCGGTAGAAGTTGAAGCCGTAGGTCAGCACGCCCGTGAGGCCGGTGGTGGCGTCACCCACGCGGACGGTGTTGGAGCCGTTGGTGTGGTAGGGCAGGGTCGCGGGGTTCTGCGCGTTGGATCCGTCGTCGAGCAGGATCCGCCGCCGCGCGTTGAGCGCGGGGTCGATGTTGGGACGGTCGGTGGGCTGGAACAGCCGCCCGTTCGACGCGAGCGTGATCTCGCCGAAGCGGCCGAGGTTGTACACCTCGGAGACGGTGAGCTCCGCCGGGAACGTGGTGAGCATGCCCTCCAGCGGCTCCAGGCTCGCGCCCTCGGCCAGCGGCAGCTTCACCTTGGTCGGCTTGATCGTGCCGGTGCCGCAGACGTCCACGTAGGAGACCGAGGTCAGCTCCGTGAGGCCGTTGAACTCGACGGCGGTGCCGCTGACCAGAACCCGGTCGCCCACGGCGGCGGGCTTGTTCGTGAACACGAACACCGCGTCGGAGGTGGCGGGGTCGGCGTCTGGAGTCGGGTCCTGGATGTAGAAGCCGCCGAACTGGCCGGTGCCCTGGAAGTCACCGGTCACCACGCCCTCGACGCGCACCTCCTGGCCGGCGAGCGGGGTGGTGTCACCGCTTCCCTGCACCTGGGCGATCTGGTGGGTGGCCGGGATCGCGCACGGCTGACCCGTACGGGTCGGCGTCGGGCTCGGCGTGGGGGTGGCCGTGTCCGACGGCGTCGACGTGGGCGTCGCGGTCGGGGTGTCGGTGGGGGTCGCCGTGGGCGTGTCCGTGGCCCCGGGACTGTCGGTCGGGGTCGGCTCGCACGGAGCCGGCGTGGTGGCCGAGTTGCGGGGCGCGGGGGCCACGGCGGTGAAGTCCGCCGCGTTGGCGTCGGTGTCGACGCAGCCGCCACCGGCGCGCAGCGCCGCGGTGGAGTTGGTCAGGGCCGGGGCAGGCGAACCCTCGGAGAAGTTGGCGGTGCCGTATCCCACCAGGTCGGCGATGAGGGCGAGCTGCTCGGCCGTGCAGACCACGGAGCCGCCGTTGCAGGCGAGGCCGTCGGCCGAGCGGACCAGGGCCACCTTGCCGGCCGTACCGCTCAGGTTGAGGCCGCCGGTGGCGTCGGGCGCGGGCAGCGCGCCGCTCGCTGTGGTGCCGGCGGCGAGCTGGACCAGGTGGTACTGCCCCGGCGCCAGCGAGCCGGACAGGTCGACCTTGTTGGAGGCGAAGTTCCCGGTGCCGGTCGCGCTGGTGTACTGCAGCGACCAGCCGCTGAGGGAGGCGGTGTTTCCGCTGCGGTTGAAAAGCTCCACGAAGTCGTTGGTGAACGGGGCGCCGGAGTTGCCGCCCCCGCCGTACACCTGGCTGATCACAACGGTCCCCGGCTCCGCGGATGCCGGGGACAAGGAAACGATGGCGATACCGGCGACCGAAACGCCGGTTGCCAGTAGGGCGGCGAACGCCCGGGATAGTGCACGCATGGTCGGGAGCGTAAGGCCCCAAAACCCTTGAATCTCATACTAGAACTAGATAGAAGATGAAATAAGGGAATCTTGACACTTCATGTCGACTAGTCGTCGTCAGACTTGGCGTCCTTAGATCTAGCGGACCAGCGACATCGTCCAACCCCGGCACCCTGTGTCAGCTTTCCATCACGATTTAGTAACCTGTTACCTGACATTGGGTATGACTTTGGCATGACGCCCCTGCTGAAGATCCTGTCCCTCGACGTCGGCTGGAAGACGTGCGACGCCTCCCCCGAGTGCGTCGGGACCGCGTGCGGGCCGTACGGCCGCTGCATGGCGCACCTCACGCCGGACGAGCTGGACGGGGCGCTTCGCGGGCTGACCCCCGGGCAGGGCGTCGACCTGCGCGGCACCATCATCGGCGAGGAGCTGCTCACCCGCGTCCTGGACGCGACGGAGCGCCGTCTCGGCCGGGCCAGGTTCGACCACGCGACCTTCACGGGAGCGGCGCGGTTCGGCGAGGTGGTCTTCGCGGGCGACGCGACCTTCGACCACGCCCGGTTCGACCGGCTCGCCTCCTTCTTCGGCACGCGCTTCACCAGGAACGCGTCCTTCCGCGAGGCCGGGTTCTCCCGCGAGTTCTCCATGCACGAGGCCCGCGTCCGGGGGCACGGGGCGTTCGACCACGTCCGCATCGGCAGGGACGCGCTCTTCGGCGAGGCCAGGTTCGGAAAGGACGCGTCCTTCCTCGGGGCGGAGTTCCACGGGTTCGCGGCGTTCGACGGGGCCATGTTCGACGGCGAGGCGATCTTCCGCGGCGCCCGTTTCCACCGTGCGGTCTCCTACCGCAAGGCGGTCTTCGCGGGCACGGCCGGGTTCGAGGGGGCCCGCTTCCACAACTCGGCCTTCCTCACCCAGGTCCACGTCGGCCGCAGGCTGACGTTGTCGGGCGTCCACGCCTCGGCGCCCCTTGAGCTGGACACCGCCGGCTGCGCCGTCGACCTGCGGGCGGCGAGGATCTCCGGGCGGTTCACCGCGCGGCTGTCGGACGCCGACCTCGACCTGCGGGAGGCCGTCCTCGCCGGGCCCTCGGCCGTCACCCGGCGCGCCGGGCGGCTGCGCGTGCTGTCGCTCGACCGCCTGGACGCCGTCGCGCTCACGCTGGCCGGGGCGGACCTCAGCGCCTGCCGTCTGGCCCAGCTCCGCAGGCCGGAGGCCCTGCGGCTGACGGACTGCGTCTTCGCCGCCACGCCACGCGGCGTACGCCTGGGCCTGCGCTGGCCGCCCGTGCTGTGGTGGACCAACCGCCGCGTGCTCGCCGACGAGCAGGCCTGGCGCGGCTGGTCGGCGAGGGTGGAGCAGCCCCTGGACGCCGGGCGCCTGGCGGCCCTGTACGAGCGGGTGCGGCGCGGCGTGGACGACAAGAGGACCTCGGCGGACTTCGCCTTCGGCGCCATGGAGATGCGCCGCCTGGCGACCGGCCGGGGGCGGGCCAGGCTGGCGCTGTCGGCCTACTGGCTGGCCTGCGGGTACGGGCTGCGCATGGGCCGCACCGCCGGCTGGGTCGCGCTCGTGGCGGCCGTCGCGGCCGTGGCGGTGTTCTGGTCGGCGGGCGCCCATCCGGCCAGGCGCCCGGTCGGCCACCGCTCCCCCAGCCCGGTCCCCGCCGTGCACGTCTCGGCCGTCCGCGCGGGCTGACCCCGCTCGGATCCCCCCGGGCCTCTCAGGGGAGGTGGACCAGGACCGCTTCCAGGTTGCGGAAGAGGCGGGACTTCCAGCCGCCGCCCATGATCCTCCGGGACAGGCGCTGCGAGGGGTCACGGGGGTCGAAGCCCTCGTGGTCGAGGAACAGCCGGGTGCCCCGGCCCTCCGGCTCCAGCCGCCAGGTGACGGTGGAGTCCAGGCCGTTTTCGTCACGCCTGCCCGCGTCCGCCCAGCTGATCCGGAGCATCCTGCCCACCTCGAACTCCAGCACCTCGCAGGCGACCACGCCGCTGAACCGGACGGCGGGCATCGGCATGGTGTGCATGGTGTAGCGGTGCCCGAGCTCCAGCTTGAAGTCGTTGGGCATCAGCCATCGGGCGATCAGCTCCGGCTCGGTGAGCGCCCGCCAGACCTTCGCGGGCGGGTGCGGCAGGAACTCGACCACGTGGACGGCCGTGAGGTCGTCCTCCGGGCCGTCCTCGGGGAACATCGGGTTGCCGCTCATTCGTCCTCGATCGTGTTGAGAATGTCGCGCAGGCCGGTCAGGCGCTCGCGCCAGAAGCGCTCGTAGGGCGCGAGCCAGTCCTTGACCTCGGCCAGCGGAGCCGTCTCCAGGCTGTACAGGCGTTCGCGCCCGTTCCTGCGCTCGGTGACCAGCCCCGCGTCCTTCAGCACCCTCAGGTGCTCGGAGACGCTGGGTCTCGCCATGGCGAACCGGCCGGCGAGCCGCCGCACCGGCTGTGCGCCCTCATCGCGGAGCAGGCGCAGCAGCTCCCGCCGGGCCGGGCTCGCCAGGGCGGCGAACACGTCGGTCATCCCGCGACCGGACCCTCGGGCGCCGGCCGGTGGCCTATGTGATGAATACGCATGTCAGGGATAATACGTAGGAAGCTTCCTACCCAACACACCGGGTACGCCCGACCGGCCGCGAGCGATCCCGGCCCCAGGGGCGGGTCAGGGATTCCCCGGATTCCGGCCCTCCCCCCGTGGACGACACAATGGGGTCGAGACTCATCGCGGGCGGGACATGAGGAGAACATGGCGAGCGCCGTTGTCATCGACGACTACGTGACCACGCTCGGCCGCACGCTGCGCGGGCCCCGGCGGGTCAGGCGCGACCTGGTGACCGAGGCCCGCGACAGCCTGGCCGACTCCGCCGAGGCCTATCTCTCCGAAGGGCTCGACCCGGTGGAGGCCGAGCGGCTGGCGGTCGCCGAGTTCGGGGCGGTGGCGGAGATCGCGCCCGGCTACCAGGAAGAGCTCGCCGCGCACCAGGGCCGCAGGACGGCCGCGGTCGTGTTCGTCACCGTGCCGCTGATGACGCTCATGTGGAGCGGCATCTGGATGGTCTTCCCCGAGGACGCGTCGGTCGCCGCGCAGGTCAAGCCCGCCTGGTTCTCGCCGCTCGCGCGCTTCCTCGACGTGTTCCAGTTCGGCATGGGCGTCCTCGCCGCCCTGGCCCTGATCGTCCTCGCGGGGCGGCTGCGCAGGATCGCCCGTCCCGAGCTCGTCACCCGGGCCATGGGCATCCTGCTGTGGATCCAGGTGCCGGCGATCGGCGCGATATCGCTGGCCCTGACGCTCGGCGGCTCGGCCGGCCGGGCGGGCTTCGACGACTATCCCCCGGGCGTGGCGGCATCCGTCCTCAGCTACCTGGTGCTGGGCTGGCTGCTGTGCGCCGCCACCCGCTGCCTGATCGTCTCCCGGGGCGTCCCCGCCCGGAAGGCCACGATCCTCAGGTAGCGGAGCCGCGGGGGGCGAGGACGCTGCTGATGGCGTCGGTGAACGCCTGCCAGGCCGATCGCTCGCCCGCGAGGGCCGCGCGGCCGGACGGGGTGAGCCGGTAGGTGCGGCGCCTGCGACCGCCCACCGTCGCCCACTCGCTCGTGAGGTGTCCCACGCGCTCCAGCCTGCGCAGCGCCCCCTCGTCGCGATCATGCAGACCCGCCACGCCATCAGCGGCAAGCCGGTCTTCGAGCGGATGACCCGTTTCTGGGGCCAGATCTACGTGATCAACTACGCGCTCGGCGTGTTCACCGGCCTGGTGATGGAGTTCCAGTTCGGGCTGAGCTGGAGTGGCCTGACCCACTTCGCCGGCGCCGTGTTCGGGGCGCCCCTGGCGATCGAGACGCTGGTGGCGTTCTTCCTCGAATCGACCTTCCTCGGGCTGTGGATCTTCGGGTGGAACCGCCTGCCCAAGAAGGCGCACCTCGCGTGCATCTGGCTGGTGACGCTGACGGCCTACGCGAGCGCGTTCTGGATCATGGTCGCCAACTCGTTCCTCCAGCACCCGGCGGGCACCGTCCGGCAGGGTGACCACCTGGCCCTGGTGGACTTCGGGGCGCTGCTCGCCAACCCCAGCCTCGTCATGGCGTTCCCCCACGTCATCGGCGCCGGGCTGTTCGCGGGCAGCTTCGTGGTCATCGGGGGCAGCGCCTACCAGCTGTTCAGGAGGACCCCCGAGCAGGAGTTCTTCCGCAGGTCGCTGCGCACCGGCGTGGTGTGGGCGTTCATCGGCACCACGCTGGCGGTCGGCTTCGGCTACGCCCAGTTCGGCTTCGTCGCCGGCATCCAGCCGGGCAAGTTCGACGGCGCGGTCGCCGGGCCGGCGCTCGGCACCATGATCACGATCGGGCAGCTCGTCCAGTTCTTCGTGATGCTCGTCCTGCTGCCCCTGCTGTTCAGGAACCTCCTCGCCCGCTTCCGGTGGGTCCACCCCCTGCTGATGATCATGACCCCGCTGCCGTTCCTGGCGGCGATCACGGGCTGGCTCGCGCGCGAGGCCGGCCGCCAGCCGTGGCTCGTGTACGGCGAGCTCAGCGTGGCCGACGCCATGTCACCCGGTCTCACCAAGGGCATGGTGACCTTCTCGCTCTTCGCCTTCGCCGGCGTGCTCGGCCTGCTCGCCGTCGTCGACTACCTGCTTATCGCGAGAACCGTGCGGCGCGGCCCCACGCGGGTCGACCTCGGCGCGGCCGAGCCGGCCGAGCCCGCCCCCGCGTCCGCCCTCGTCCTGTGACCCCCTCACAAACCCCTCAGGAGCTCCCCCCATGGAGATCATCTGGCTCGCGGCCCTCGCCGTGCTGCTGATCGGCTACTTCGCCCTGGAAGGGTTCGACATCGGCGTGGGCATGATGCTTCCCCTGCTCAGCCGGGCCCGCGAGCGCGCCGGGGAGCCGGGCACGCGCCAGTGGCACCGTGACCGCCTGGTCGCCGCGATTGCCCCGTTCGTCCTGGCCAACGAGATCTGGCTGGTCGCCGTCATCGGCACGCTGTTCGGCGCGTTCCCCGTCCTCGAAGGCACGGTGATCGGCGGGCTCTATCCCCTGGTGGTGGCGCTGCTGGTGTGCTGGGTGCTGCGGGACGCGGGCCTGTGGTTCCGGCGCAGGCTCGACGGCGGCGCCTGGCGGGCGTTCTGGGACCTGGTCCTCTGCGCCGCCTCCTGGGGGCTCGCCCTGACCTGGGGCATCGCCCTGGCCTCCATCGTGCGGGGGCTGCCGGGCCGTCCGTTCGACCTCCTCGGCCTGCTGTACGGCGCCGTGGTGGCCGCCGCGTTCTGCTTCCACGGCCGCGCCTTCTCCGCGTGGCGGCTGTCGGCCCCGAGCGAGGCGCGGCGCACCGGACGGCGGCTGCTGCTCTCGGCCGTCGTGACGGCCCTGCCCGCAGCGGTGCCACTGGCCGTGTCCGTACCGTCACTGCTCGGACACGTGGCGCCGCCGGCGACGCTGAATGTGCTCAGTCTCATGGTCCTGCCGTTCGCACCCATCCTGGTCGGGGCGCAAGTATGGGTATGGCGCACGTTCGGCCCCACCCGGGCCACCGGCGCCGCCGCCCGCATACCGTCGTTCTTCTAGGGAACCGATGCACACCGATCTCGTACTGCTGGCGCGCACGGAGCGGACGGTCCGCCGTCACCTGCTGACGTGCGTGGCGGCGGCCGTGCTCGCGGGGCTGCTGGTCCTGGCGCAGGCCGAGCTGCTGTCCGGCGTGCTGTCGGGCGGCCTGACGGCCGCGGCGCTGCTCCCCCTGGCCGGCGTGGTGGTGGCGCGGGCGCTGCTCGGGTGGCTCAACGGGGTCGCGGGCGGCCGTACGGCCACGGCGCTGAAGTCGGTGCTGCGGGCGCGGCTGCTGTCCCGGCTGCGCGATCTCGGGCCCGCCCGGATCACCTCGCACCGCTCAGGCGAGCTGGTCACGCTCGCGGGGCGCGGCCTGGACGCGCTCGACCCCTACGTCACCGGCTACCTGCCCGCGGTCGCCGTGGCCGGCGTGGTGCCGGTCGCCGTGCTGGTGCGGCTGTTCGCGGCCGATCTCGGCACCGCCGTGATCGTCCTGGTGACGCTTCCCCTGATCCCGGTGTTCGGGGCGCTGGTCGGATGGCAGACCAAGGTGGTCACCGAGCGGCAGTGGCGGGCCCTGTCGCGGCTCGGGGGCCACTTCCTCGACGTCGTCCGCGGTCTTCCGACGCTCCGCGCGTTCGGGCGGGCGCGTTACCAGGCGACGGTGATCCGGCAGGTGGCCGACGCCCACCGGTCCGCCACGATGCGCACCCTCCGGGTCGCGTTCCTGTCCTCGCTGGTCCTGGAGCTGGTCGCGTCGCTGTCCCTGGCCCTGGTCGCCGTGCCGGTCGGGCTGCGGCTGCTGTCGGGCTCCCTGGACCTGCGTACGGCCCTGCTGGTCCTGCTGCTCGCCCCCGAGGCCTACATCCCGCTGCGCGCGGTCGGCACGAAGTTCCACGCCGCGATGGAGGGCGTCGCCGCCGCCGACCAGGCCTTCGCGGTCCTTGGGGAGCCCGTCACCGGCGCGGGCGGCGACGCGGCGCCGGCCCCGGGCGTGCCGGAGATCCGGCTGGAGAACGTCACGGTCCGCTACCCGGGCCGCGAGGACGCCGCGCTGGACGGGGTGTCGCTGGTCGTGTCGCCAGGCGAGCGCGTGGCGCTGGTGGGCGAGAGCGGCGCGGGGAAGAGCACCCTGCTCCACCTGCTGCTGGGCTTCGTGACGCCGTCCGAGGGGAGGGTCCTGGTCGGCGGGACCGACCTGACGGCGCTCGACCTTCCCGCCTGGCGCCGGCGGCTCGCGTTCGTGCCGCAGCGGCCCCACCTGTTCGCGAGCTCCGTGGCCGACAACATCCGGCTCGGCTCGCCCGCCTCCCCCGAGGACGTCCGCACGGCCGCCGCCGCCGCGCGGGCCGCCGAGTTCGTGGAGGCGCTCCCCGAGGGGTACGCGACCGTCGTCGGCGAGCGCGGGGCGGACCTGTCGGCGGGCCAGCGGCAGCGTGTCGCGCTGGCCAGGGCGTTCTGCCGCCCCGATGCCGAGATGCTGCTGCTCGACGAGCCGACCGCGCGCCTCGACGGCAGGAGCGAGGCCGCGATCGTCGAGGCGACCAGGACCCTCGCGGAGGGGCGCACGGCCGTCATCGTCGCGCACCGCCCCGCCATGATCGATCTGGCCGACCGGGTGATCCGCGTCGACGCCGGGAGGATCGTCTCCGACCGGCTCGTGTCCCGGCGGGTCGTCCGCGCGGGCCCGGTTCCGGGCACCGGTGCGCCGGACCACGACGCATGGGCGGAGGGGGCGCGATGAACATCCGCCGGATGACCGGGAGGCTGCTGACCGCCGCGGCGGCCGGCGCCGCGGCCGAGCTCGCCGCGCTGGGGCTGATCGCGGCGGCGGCCTGGATGATCACCAGGGCCGCCGAGCAGCCGCAGCTCGCCGCACTGAGCGTGGCGATCGTCGCCGTACGCGCGTTCGCGACCAGCCGCGGCCTGTTCCGGTACGGCGAGCGCCTCGCCGGGCACGATGTCGCCCTGCGCGCGCAGGCGTCCACGCGCGAGAGGCTGTACGAGGCCCTCATCCCGTCCGGGCCGCTCGGCCACCGGGGGGCCGACCTGCTGCCGGTGGTCGGGGTGT